>CAZAIR010000127.1:0-7857 GCA_964485225.1 uncultured Burkholderiaceae bacterium | reverse complement strand
CGCGCTGCGCCACCTCGTAGCGGGAGAACAGCGCGCTGAGCTTGATCGAGATGCCGTCGCCCGCCATCGGGCTGCTGGCGCGGCCGCGCTGCGCAATGCGGGCGATGGCGTTGGCGTAGCTGGCCAGGTAGCGCTCGGCGTCGTGCTCGGTGCGCGCGCCCTCGCCCAGCATGTCGTAGCTGAAGGTGAGCTGCGGCTGGGCCTTGCGGGCGGATGCGGCTTCGTTTTGCGCCTCGTCGATGCTGCGGCCCAGCACGAACTGCCGGCCCAGCAGCTGGATGGCGCGCACCGTGGCGCCCACCACCGTCTTGCTGCCCAGGCGGCCCATCAAACCGCCACTGTCTTCGCCCGGCAGGAACTTCTTCGACAAGCTGATGGCGGCCGCGCTCAGGGACGACAGCATCTTGTGCGGCCCATCGCCGGCGCTGTCAAAGTCAGCCCGGCCGAGCTGGTCGGCGGTCAAAGCAATCGCCGTCTCTGCATCGGGCACCCGCAGCAGCGCTTCGGCCAAGCGCATCAGCGCCAGGCCCTCGGGGCGGGTGATCGGGTACTCGCGCAGCAGCGATTCCATCGCCCAGAACGCCGGCGGGTTGTTGCGCACCTGCTCCACCCACGGCGCAGCCTGCTGAATGACCGCCGGCCAATCGGCCTGCACGGCACCCAAGGTGGCGGCCAAGCTGGCCACGCAGCCGTTCTCGGCGCGGTAGGGTTCGGGCAGACGTTGTTGTTCAGGCAAGCTCATGGCGGGTGCTCCACAGAAGATTCGAGCACTTTATGGTGCTTGAAACCGAAAAGGTTTCGGACAATCAGGCGATCTACCGAACAAACCTCCGCACTTCACCCACGCACCATGGATCTGGAAACGCAACTGCCCGAGGGGCTAGACCGCATCGACCTGCGCATCCTGCGCGTGCTGCAAGACGACGCCCGCATCACCCACCAAAAGCTGGCCGAGGTGGTGCACCTGAGCGCCAGCAGCGTGCACGAACGCGTCAAGCGCCTGCAGCGCGACGGCTTCATCCTCGGCTACCGCGCGCAGCTCAACCCCGACAAGCTCGGCGCGGCGTTGATGGTGTTCGTGGAGGTGCTGCTCGACCGTACCGTGCACGACGTGATGGACACCTTCAAAGGCGCGGTGCAAGCCCGCCCCGAGATCCTGGAATGCCACCTCGTCGCCGGCGGCTTCGACTACCTGCTCAAAACCCGCGTGGCCGACATGGCCGCCTACCGCCACTTCATCGGCAGCGGCATCTGGAGCCTGCCCGGCGTGCGCGAAACGCGCACCTATGTGGTGATGGAAGAAGTGAAGTGCGCAGTGGGGGTGGTGGTTTGAAGCCCTGATGCCCAACAGCAGGTCGCTAGCATCCGCCGCGCAATGAACCACGAGCGAGCGCCGCGGCGCCACCCCACAGGCCTCTGGCACTTGGCGATGGCCGGGTTGCTGGCCTGCGCATTGGCCAGCCCCGTGGCCCGGGCGGCGGCCCCATCACCGGCCGCCACGCACCAGCAGCTCACCTTCAGCAGCGTGCCCGGGGTGCCACGCAACGTGGTGCCCAGCTTGGCGCAAGACCGCGCTGGTTTGTTGTGGCTGGGCACGGGCGATGGTTTGGCCCGATTTGATGGCTACCGGCTGCAGCCTGTTGAACAAGACGGGCCCGACGCGCTGGCTCGCAACATGGGCTGGGTGCGGGCGCTGGCAGCGGGGCCGGATGGCCGGATGTGGATCGGCACCGAATCGGCCGGTCTGGCCGTGCACGACCCCGACAACGGCCGCATCCGCAGCCTGGGCGGGCCGCAGTCTGGCGCCCAAGCCTCCATCACCGCTTTGGCCCTGGATACGGAGGGCCGCGTGTGGGTGGGCACGGTGGGCAGCGGCCTGTACCGCTACGACGACCGCAGTGGACGCTTCGAGGTTCTGGCCCTGCCGGGGCTGCCTGCGGGCAGCGGGCAGGTGTTCAGCTTCAGCCTCGGACCCGACGGCAGCCTGTGGGTGGGCCACTGGGGCGGGCTGGCCCGTTGGCAGCCGGGCCAAGCTGAAGGGGTGGCCGTGGCACTGCCGCCGCACCCCGAGCGCGCCGCCTCCGACCCGGTGCTGGCCGTGCTGGCCGCACCCGATGGCACGCTGTGGCTGGGGACGCAACGCGGCCTGCTGGCGCGGGCCAGCACCGGTCAAAGTGCCACCTGGCTGGCTGCACAAGGGCGCGGTGCCGTGCAAGCCTTGGCCATCGGCAGTGACGGCTTGCTGTGGGCCGGACACCGCGCTGGGCTGGATCTGGTCGACCCCGCCAGCGGCCAGCTGCGCCAGCGCCTGGTGCACCGCCCAGATCAACCCGCAGGGTTGGCCGGCAACGAGGTGACCGAGCTGCTGCGAGACCCCACTGGCGCGATGTGGGTGGCAGGCTTTGGCGTGGGCTTGCAGCGCCACCAGAGCAACCCGGCGATTGCCGTGCGCGGCCCCGACCCCGACCCCCGGGGGCCGCTGCGCGACGCCGATGTGCGCGCACTGCTGACCCTGGCCGACCAGCGCTTGCTGGCCGCCACCCATGCCGGCAGCGTGGCCATGCTGGATGCCGATCTGCGGGTGCTGGGCGCCTTCCCCTATGAAGGCCCACCCTTGGAAGCCCTGGCCGAGGACGTGCAGGGGCGGCTGTGGTTGGCCAGCCGGGGCCGGGTGAAGCAGGTGGATGCCCAAGGCCGCGTGCTGCGCAGCTGGGAACACGATGGCGGGGCGGCACTGCACCTGCAATGCGAGCCCGACGGCACCGTTTGGCTGGGGGCTGAGCGCGGCCTGCTGCGCTGGCGCCCGGGAGAGGCACGCTTCCTCAACCTGAGCACCGCGCAAGGTCGCATCCTGGACAGCGAGGTATTCGACCTCGCCGCCGATGGCGCTGGCGGCCTGTGGGTGGCCGCCCGTGCCGGCTTGCACCGCTTGCCCGCCGGCAGCGACACGCTGCAACCCGTGGCCGCCGCGCCGGGCCACAGCTTGGGCTTTTCGGTGGTGATCGGGCTGCTGCGCGACCGCCAAGGCACCTTGTGGGTGGACACCCCAGTGGCCGGCTTGCACCGGCACAGCGGCCACGACGCCGAGGGCCGCCCCAAGTTTGAGCGCATCAGCATCCGTCACGGCGTGGCCGGCCGGCCTTTCGGGGCCAACTTGCATGCCGACGCCCAGGGCCGCATCTGGTCACAGGCCTTTGTTTACGACCCCGCTGCCGACCGGCTCGACGAACTGCGCCCTGCCGATGGCGCCCAGTTCGGCACGCCCTGGTTCCGCTCCCACACGCAGCTGGCCGATGGGCGCCTGGTGTTCGGCGGCAGCCGCGGTTTGATGCAAGTGAACCCCGCGCGTTTCGCACCGTCCAGCGACCAGCCGCCCCTGGTGTTCAGCAGCTTGCGTGTCAACGGCGCGCCCTACCAACCGACGTCGATGCGTGCGGGCCTGACCTTGGGACCCGGCGTGCGCAGCTTCGGGGTGGAGTTCGCGGCACTGGATTTCGCCGACCCGCAGCTGGTGCGCTACCGCTACCGGCTGGTGGGCTTCGACCCCGAATGGCTGCACACCGACGCCAACTTCCGCAGCCCCAGTTACAGCCAGCTGCCACCGGGCAACTACACGCTGGAGGTAGAGGCCACCAACCGCAGCGGCATCTGGAGCCCGCACACCCTGCGGCTCGCGGTGCGCGTGGAACCGGCCTGGTGGCAAGCCGCTTGGGTGCCTTGGGCGCTGGCCGCTGGCTTGGTGGCCGGCGTGTGGGGCTGGGTGGGCTGGCGCACCCAGCGCCTGCGCGCCCGCCAGGCCGAGCTGGAAGCCTTGGTGCTCGCCCGCACCACCGACCTGCGCAAGCTGAGCCTGACCGACCCGCTGACTGGCCTGCGCAACCGCCGCTACCTGCTGCAGCGCATCGACGAGGACCTTCAAATCGTCCAGCGCCAGCACCAGCACGCGCCAGGGCGCGACGACGCCGACCTGCTGGTGTTCCTGATCGACCTCGACCACTTCAAAGCCGTCAATGACACCCACGGCCATGTGGCTGGCGACACGGTGCTGACGCACACCGCGGAGGTGCTGCGCCGCGTGTTCCGCGACAGCGACACCCTGGTGCGCTGGGGAGGGGAAGAGTTCTTGGTGGTGGCGCGCGCCAGCCAGCGCAGCCATGCTGGCGAGCTGGCCGAACGTTTGCGACGCGAGCTACAAGACCAAGCTGTGCCCGTGGGCACGGACGGCGCAACGCCGCAAATGGTGCGCATCACCGCGTCCATCGGCTTCGTCGCCTACCCCCCTGACCCCGCGCGCCCGGCCGCCTGGCACTGGAACGCCGTGGTGCAGCTGGCCGACGCCGCGCTCTACGCCGCCAAAGCCGCGGGGCGCAACGGCTGGGTGGGTGTGCTGGGCACCGGCGTGGAGCCGGTGGCGGGTGGCCACGCGAAAGACTGGCTGCAAGACCCCGCCACGCAGGTGCAGCGGGCGGAGGCCTGACTCAGCCGCGCAGGCGCCGCGCCAACAGGCGCGGCATGGGCGCTAACTCCACAGCGGTGCGCTCCAGCAAAGTGCCCCAGTCGCTGCCGGCAATGGCTTGGTACTCGGCCTGACCACTGGCCACATGGGCTGCACCCAGGCCGGTGGGCGCCGCGTGTCCCTGCGGCAGTGGGGCGATGGGGTGGCAAACCAGCACATCGCCCTCGGCGCCCAGGCGCAGCCATTGCTGCAGCATGGCTTGGTAATGGGCCGTCGTGGCACGGCCGTCGTACACGCCCAGCAAAGCGCGGTTGGTGTGGATGCCGCTGTCGCGGGCGAGGCGGGCCAAGGCCCGGGCGCCGGTGCGCTCCACGCCCCAGGCGCGCAGCGCGCTGGGCAGCTGCCATGGCTGCTTGCCTCCGCGGCGGCCCTGGCGCACCCAGGGCAGGTTGGTGCTGCTGTAACGCTCCAGCACCTCCTCGATCACCAGGTTGCGCAAGCTGCCGAACTGGTGCACGTGGCGGTGGCCTGCGATGAAGGCGGGCGGATGACCCAGCGCTTGCTCGAAGGTGTCAATCTGGGCAGCCAGCTCCTCGCGCACAGCCGCCGCACGCGGCAGGCCGGCGCCCAGCAGCCAGTTGGCGCGCGGGCGGGCCACGGCGCTGTTGAGCGGGAACTCGGTCAGGTCCAGCAGCAGGCCCACGTCCACATCCAGAGCGCGCAGCCGGGTGATTTGGCCGGCCGCCAGCGCCCACGCCGGCGTACCCACCCGGCAACCCAGGCTTTGCGCCCGGCCGCTCAGGGCCAGGTCCAAGCCAGCCAACGTGGCGGCAGGGTGCAAGCCCACGTCGTCGACACACAAGCTCATCAGCTTGGCCCTTCGCGCAGTGCCGGGCTGGGTGTGGGCAAACCCCGCCTCGGGCGGAGCGATCACGAGATCGTCGGGATCTTCCGGGTCGCCGGCCCGGCGAACCATCACGGTGTCCAGGGCATCCAGCGTGTCGCCGGGGATGGTGTCGGCCTCGGCTTGCCGGGCGCGGTCTTGTTGGGTCACAGAAGCTTCCAGGGGACTGCGCAACCAGACATCGGCTGCGCGGGGCACTGTGCGCGCAGCCCTTGCCGTGACCAGCGCGAAGCCCCCCGCAATCCGTGACATATGCCCGCTTTCGGGTGCGAATTTGTAACCCGCTCTGTCGCAATTTGTCGTCTGTGGCGAATAAAACCGTTCACCATTTGCAGCCCTGCCGGGGGCCTCGGTGCCCCCCACAGCCGGCCCAACAGGTCAGCGGCCAGAGGGCCGACCTACAGTTCGCCGATGGCACGTTCGCTCCATCCCACCACCATCCTGGTGCTGCTGTTTGCGGCGGCCATTGGCCTGGGCACGGTGCTGCTGGCGCTGCCCATGGCCCAGACCAGCGGCGCCGGCGGTGGCTGGCTCACGGCGTTGTTCACGGCCACCTCGGCGGTGTGCGTGACCGGCTTGGCGGTGGTGGACACCGGCACGCATTGGTCCGGCTTTGGCCAAGGAGTGATCCTGGGCCTGATCCAGCTCGGCGGTTTGGGGCTCATGACGGCCACGGCCCTGCTGGGCATGCTCGTCAACCGCCAGTTGCGCTTCCGCACCCGGGTGTTGCTGCAAACCGAGAGCCACGCACTGACCCTGGGCGATGTGCGCAGCGTGGCCAAACTGGTGCTGGTGGTGACGGTGGTGATGGAGGGCAGCGTGGCGCTGCTGCTGGCGGGCCGCTGGGCCATCGGCTGGGGCATGCCCTGGCCCGAGGCGCTGTGGCAAGGCCTGTTCCACGCCGTGAGCGCCTTCAACAACGCCGGCTTCTCGACCTGGAGTGACAGCCTGATGCGCTTTGCCGGCGACGGCTGGGTGCTGGGCTGGGTGATGGTGGCGATCGTGGTCGGCGGCTTGGGCTTCCCGGTGCTGCACGAGCTGCTGCTGCGCCGGCGGCACAAGGCCCGGCTCAGCATCCATGCGCAGCTCACGCTGTACGGCTCGGCCGCGCTGGTGCTGGGTGGCACCCTGCTGCTGTGGCTGCTGGAGCACGACAACCCCAAAACCTTGGGCGCCATGGCTTCGGCCGACGCCTGGCTGGGCGCCCTCTTCATGTCGGTCTCGGCGCGCACGGCCGGCTTCAACGCAGTGGACACCGGCGCCCTCAGCACCGCGGCTTTGCTGCTGCACTACCCCTTGATGTTCATCGGCGGTGGCAGCGCCGGAACGGCTGGCGGGATCAAGGTCACCACCGTCTTCTTGCTGTTGCTGGTGGTGTGGAGCGAGGTGCGCGGCCGCGCCGATGTGGAATTCGCCGGCCGGCGCATCGCCACCAGCGTGCAGCGCCAAGCACTGACGGTGCTGCTGCTGTCGGCGGCTGTCATCACCGTGGCCACGCTGCTGATGGTGCCGATGGTGGCGCACCTGAACCTGCGCTTTGAAGCCGTGCTGTTCGAGATCATTTCCGCCTTCGCCACCGTCGGCTTGTCGACCGGCATCACCGCCCAGCTGCCGCCGGGCGGCCAACTGCTGCTGGTGGCCTTGATGTTCATTGGGCGCGTGGGCATCGTCACCTTGGCGGTCTCGCTGGCGCTCAGCCACGGCCGGCGCACCGTCCGTTACCCCGAGGAGAAACCGCTTGTTGGATGAACTGCTCAAACGCAACCGCCCGGTGGGCGGCGACAGCGTGGTGGTGATCGGCCTGGGCCGCTTCGGCGCTTCGGTGGCCCTGACCCTGGCCCGCATGGGGCACGACGTGCTGGGCCTGGACACCGACACCGACGCTGTGGCCGATTTGGCGCAAGAGCTGGCCCACGTGGTGGAGGCCGACGCCAGCGACATCAACGCCCTCAAGCAACTGGGCGTGGGCGACTGCCAGCGCGCCGTGGTCAGCATTGGCGAGAACCTGGAGGCCAGCGTGCTGGCGGTGCTGAACCTCAGCCAGATCGGCGTGAAGGACATCTGGGCCAAGGCCAACAGCCCGGCGCATGGCCGCATCCTGGAGCGCATCGGCGCCCACCACGTCGTCTACCCCGAGGCCGACATGGGCGAGCGCGTGGCGCACCTGGTGACCGGCAAGATGATCGACTTCATCGAGTTCGACGACGGCTTCGCCATCGCCAAAACCCGCGCCCCGGCCGAGACCCTGAACAAGACCTTTGCCCAAAGCAATGTGCGCCAGCGCCACGGCGTGACGGTGGTGGGCATCAAGCGCCGCCACGAGGACTTCATCTACGCCAAGGCCGACACCGTGGTGAAGCCCGGCGACCTGCTCATCGTGGCCGGGCCCACACAGGACATCGAGCGCTTCGCGGCGCGGGTGTAGCGCCTCAGAAAAACAGGTGCTCCCCGGCGTTCTCGCCGCCCAGCACCACGTAGTTCACCTTGCGCAGGTCCA
>CAZAIR010000126.1:0-7919 GCA_964485225.1 uncultured Burkholderiaceae bacterium | reverse complement strand
CCCGGCGAAGTGCGCATCCGCCACCAAGCCATCGGCCTGAACTACATCGACGTCTACCACCGCACCGGCCTCTACCCGCTGCCCCTGCCGCACGGCCTGGGCACCGAAGGCGCCGGGGTGATCGAGGCCGTGGGCGCGGGCGTCACCCACCTGGCCGTGGGTGATCGCGCAGCCTATGCCGGTGGTGTTCCCGGCGCCTATGCCGAGAGCCGGGTGATGGCCGCCATGAACGTTTGCCGCTTGCCCGACCCGATCCCGTTCGAGATGGCCGCTGGTGCCATGCTCAAAGGCCTGACGGTGCAATACCTGCTCAAAAAGACGCTGCCCCAAGGCGGCTTGCAAGCCGGCGACTTCGTGCTGTGGCACGCCGCTGCCGGCGGCGTGGGTTTGATCGCCTGCCAGTGGGCGCGGCACCTGGGCCTGCGCCTGATCGCCACCGCCGGCAGCGAAGCCAAGTGTGCGCTGGCCTTGGCCCATGGCGCCGAATTCGCTATCAACTACCGCGAGGGCGCCTTTGCCCCGAAAGTGCGGGAGATCACCGGTGGGCGCGGCGTGAAGGTGGTTTACGACTCGGTCGGACGCGACACCTTCGAAGGCTCACTCGACAGCCTCGCCCCCCTCGGCCTGCTGGCCAGCTTCGGTAACGCCAGCGGCCCCGTGGCACCGTTTGCCCCAGGCATCTTGGCCACCAAAGGCGGCCTCTACGTCACCCGGCCCACACTGGCCAACCACACCACCAGCCGCGAAGCCACGCAAGCCATGGCCGACGACCTGTTCAGCGTGCTGGCCAGCAGCGTGGTGCAAGTGCGAGTGGACCAGCGCTACCCCTTGAGCGAGGTGGCACAAGCGCACCGCGACTTGGAAGCGCGGCAAACGACAGGGTCGAGCATCTTGATCCCTTGAGGGATCAAAACCCGATCGGCCGGCGTTTATTGGCTGCGGCCACGGGGAGATCGGCTGCCTCTACGGCATCGCGCCCGGCCAGCTTGGCGTTGCCGAACGCGGTCATCCAGGCCCGGCGCATCTCTCTGGGCGGCATGGCGGCCATGAGATCGAGCACCTTGTCGCCGGGAGCCTCGCAGAAGGCACGGCCCCAGTCGTGGCTGGTGCGCAAACGCTGGTACAGCCGCAAGGCAATCGCGCGCGCGGCTTCAAAGTCAGGCGCTTCGATCTCGTAGACGTTGCAGCGGTTGAGGATGGGCTCGGGGATGGCTCGAGCGTCGTTGGCAGTGGCCACCCAGATCAACTGGCTGGCATCCAGCGGCACCTCCGCGAACTCGTCAACGAAGCGGCATGCGGTGTCGTGCTCCAGCAGGTTGTAGAGCGCGCCCAGCGGGTCGTAGCTGGCTTCACCGGCGGCTTTGTCGATCTCGTCGATCACCATCACCGGATTGGCGTAGTCGCCGTCGACCAAGGCTTCGAAGACCTTGCCGGGTTTGGCGCCCTTCCACTGGCTGCTGGCACCGCCCAACAGCCAACCGGCGGTCAACTGGCCCATGCTGACGAAACCGTGGCCGGTGCCCAGCAAATCAGCCAGCTGACGGGCGAAGTGGGTTTTGCCGATGCCAGGTGGGCCCAGCAGCAGCAAGGGCGTGATCTCAAGGGCGTCGCCGCTGTCGGCGCACAGGGCCACCTGGCGGCGCACGTCATCCAGCACCTCGTGGAAGTTGGGCAGCTCGTCGTACAGCCCCTCCATGGCCGGCAGGCCACTGGGCTTGACCTGGAAACGCTCGGCGCCTTTGCTGAGCATGCGCTCGTAGGTCTTGAGCAGGTTGGCGTGCTCTTGCGGGTTGAGCTTGTCGCGCCGCGCTTGCACCTCGTCGCAGTCGTAGACGCTGCGCATTTGCGCCAGCGGGATGCGCGAAGCGCGGGGCAGGCAGGCAAGGCTGCCGGTGCTGTGGGGGGTACTGGTGGAACTGCTCATGCGACACCTCTCAAATCCGCATGGGCTTTTTAACCAAAGCGGGGCGTCTTTGCACAGTCAGGGTCGACCCGGTCAACGCGGCCAGCGTGCCACACCTCACACACCGCACAACGGTCGCGGTGCGATCACCACACCACGCAACGCTCGGCAGCAGGCTTGACCAGCTTGTTGCCGGGCTTGCAAGCGAAGGCCTGCTCGAACTCCGGCATGTTCACCACAACACCATTGATGCGGTAGCGGCTGGGGGAATGGGGATCGGTGCGGGCATGCACGCGGGCGTAGGCGTCGCGCGTGGCCCCGCAATCCCACTGCGCAAAGCCCACGAAGAAGCGCTGCTCGGGGGTCAGGCCATCGATGGTCGGCAGGGTTTGGCCGGCCACCTGGCTTTGCCATGCCACCCAGGCCAGCACCAAGCCACCCAGGTCGGCCAGGTCTTCGCCCAGGGTCAGGGCGCTGTTGATCTTGATGTTGTCCACCACCGTGTAGCCGGCGTATTGCTTGGCGACGCAGCTGGCGCGGGCCTGGAAGGCTTTGGCGTCGGCCGTGGTCCACCAGTCCTCCAGGCGGCCTTGGGCGTCGAACTGGCGGCCTTCGTCGTCAAAGCCGTGGATCAGCTCGTGCCCGATGGTGCCCCCGGTGTTGCCGTAGTTGGGCGCGGCATCGGTGCGTGGGTCGTACAGCGGAGGCTGCAGCACGGCGGCGGGAAAGTTGATGCTGTTCAGCAAGGGGTCGTAGTAGGCGTTGACGGTTTGTGGCGTCATGGCCCACTCGCCCCGGTCCAGCGGCTGACCAATCTTGGCCAGGTCGCGCGCCACCTCGAAGGCGTTGCCGCGCAGCACGTTGCCCGCGAAATCGGTGCGCTGCACGGCGTAGGCGCTGTAGTCGCGCCACACATCGGGGTAGCCGATCTTGTTGACCACACCCTTGACCTTCTCCAGCGCACGCAGCTTGGTGGGCTCGCTCATCCAACTCAGAGACCGGAGGCGCTGCGCCATGGCGGCCTCGATCTGCTCGCCCATTTTGAGGATGTTGGCCTTGATCTCCGGGCTGAAGGTGCGCTCCACGTACTCCCGGCCCAGGGCCTCACCCAGCTGGGCATCGACCAGTTGCACGCACTGTTTCCAGCGCGCTTTGCGCTGCGGCGTGCCTTGCAGGGTGCGGTCGAAGAAGTCGAAGTGCGCTTGCGCCCATTCTTGGCTCAGCACCGGGGCGAAGCTGGCCACCAACTGTCCGCGCAAATAGGTCTGGATTTGCGCCACGCTGGCCTTGGCCAACCAGGCGTTGAAGGCGCGCAAGAACTTGGGCTCGGTGACGTTGTGCGGCTCCAGCGGCGGCGCACCCAAGGCCTCGCGGTAGACCCGCCAGTCGAAGCCCGGCGTCAGCCGCTGCAGGCCTGCCACATCGCTGGGGTTGTTGCCGAGGTAGGGGTCGCGCTGCTGCACGCGGGTGAAGCGCGCCCGCGCCAAGGCGGTCTCGGTGGCTAGCAGGCTGCGGGCGTTGGCCCGGGCTTGCGCTGGGCTGTCGCCCAGCAAGGCAAAGCTGCGGGTCAGGTAGGCCAGGTAATCGGCGCGCAGCTGGCGGCTGCGGGCATCGGTGCGGAGGTAGTCGTCACGGTCAGGCAGGCTGATGCCCCCAGCGCTCACGAAAGCAATCACCTGGGTGGGATCGGCCAGGGCTTGGCCCGAGCCGTAACCGAAGAAGAAACGGTCGCTGTGGCTGGCGCGATGCAGTTCAGCCAGCAGCGCCGGCAATTCGCGCTTGTCGGTCAGGGCTTGGATACGCGCCAACAGCGGGGCCAGGGCCTGCGCGCCGGCGGCATTGACCGCGGTTTCGTCCATGCACGCGGCGAAGTAGTCGCCCAGCTTGCGCTGGTCGGCCGTGCCCTCGCTGCGGTTGGCCAGCCCTTGCAGCACGCCCCACAGGTAGCGCTGGTTGTCGTTGGCCAGCTTGCTGTACACCGACCACCGCGCTTGGTCGGGCGGGATGGGGTTGGCCTTGATCCAGCCCCCGCAGCTGAACTGGTAGAGGTCATCGCAAGGGTTGACGCTGCGGTCCATGACCTGTGGGTCCAGGCTGGGCGAGTAAGGCAGCGCCTTCAGCGGGGTCTCGGCCGTTTGTGCAACAGCCATGGCGGCCGCAAGGGTCGCCCAACACAGCGCCAAGGTCCAGCGAACGAAGGTCTTCATGGCCTTGCTTTCACCGCCAGGCACTCACCGGGCGGGGTAGAGGGACGGGGTGAACTCAGTCGACGATCTGCACGCCACGCACAAAGGCCACATGGTCTTTGATGGCGCTGGCGGCCTCAGTGGGCTCGGGGTAGAACCAGACCGCGTCGGGCAGCATGTCGCCGTTCACGAACAAGCTCAGGTAATGCGCTTGCCCCTTCCAAGCACAGCCCATGCGGTGGTTACTGAAGGTGGTGTAGGCCCGGTTCAGGCTGCTGGCGGGGAAGTAGTGGTTGCCCTCCACCACCACGGTGGTGTCGCTCTCGGCCACCACGGTGCCGTTCCAGATCGCCTTCATGGGTTGCCCTTCATGTCAGTCACTTGTTTGAAGCCTTCCACCGGCTTGCCCTTGCGGGCGCGTTTGCCGGCGTGCCAGGCCAGGCCGGACAGGCGCAGCACGTCCTCCTTGGCCTTGTTGCCGCGCGCCACGCCGCTCAAGTTGAGCTGGCTGGCGTAACAGCAAACAGCGTGCAAGCGCTCCGGCCCTTCCAGGTCGATGAGCGTCAGGCCGCGGCCGCCCTTGGGCTGGTGCTTGAGCTCGGCCAGCGGGTAGGTCAGCAAGCGGTTCTCGGTCGTCAGCACCGCCAGTTGCAACTGCCCGGCTTCGGCCCGCGCGGGGCGCAGCGGCAGCTCACCCGCCTCCAGCGCCAAAAAGGTTTTGCCCACGCGTTTGGAGGCCGTGAGGTCGCCCACCGTGGCCAGCAGACCAAAGCCCAGGCTGCCGGCCAGCACCAGCGTTTGCGTGGCCGGCCCTGCAACGTAGTGCAGCAGCTGGGTGTTGCTTTCCAGGTCGATCAAGCTCGTCATGGGCGCGCCGTCGCCGCGGCCACCAGGCAGCACGCTCACGGGTACCGAGTAGCTGCGGCCACTGCTGCCGAGGGCAATCAGCGTATCCACACTGCGGCAGCGGAAGGTGTCATACAGCCCGTCACCGGCCTTGAAGGCCAGGCCCTGCACGTCCACCTCGTGGCCCTTCAAGGCCCGCACCCAACCCTTTTGGCTGACCACCACGGTCACGGGCTCGTCCACCACCTTCAACTCGGCCACCGCGCGCTTTTCGGCCTGGATGAGGGTGCGGCGCTCGTCGCCAAACTGCTTGGCGTCGGCCTCGATTTCCTTGATCAGCAGCCGCTTGAGCGAGGCCGGGTTGCCGAGGATGTCGCGCAGTTTGTCGGCCTCTTGGCGCAGCTCGGCCAGCTCCTGTTCGATCTTGATCGCCTCCAGCCGCGCCAGCTGGCGCAAGCGGATTTCCAGGATGTCCTCGGCCTGTCGGTCGCTCAAGTTGAAGCGCGCAATCAACGCCGCCTTGGGCTCGTCGGCGGCGCGGATGATGGCGATCACTTCGTCGATGTTGAGCAACACCGTCTGCCGACCTTCGAGGATGTGAATGCGGTCCAACGCCTTGGCCAAGCGATGCTGGCTGCGCCGCAACACCGTGGCTTGGCGGAACTGCAGCCACTCGGTGAGGATGCCGCGCAGGTTCTTCTGCACCGGCTTGCCGTCCAGGCCCACCATCGTCAGGTTGATCGGCGAGCTGGATTCCAGGCTGGTGTGGGCCAGCAGCACCTGGGTCAGTTCCTCCACGCTCACGGTGCGGCTCTTGGGCTCGAACACCAGGCGCACAGCGGCGTCTTTGTTGCTCTCGTCGCGCACGCCGTCCAGCACCGCCAGCAAGGTGTTCTTCAGCTGCAGTTGGTCGGGGCTGACCGTCTTCTTGCCTGCCTTCACCTTGGGGTTGGAGATCTCCTCGATCTCCTCCAGCACCTTCTGGCTGGACACCCCGTGCGGCAGCTCGGTGATGACCAGCTGCCACTGGCCGCGCGCCAGGTCTTCGATCTTCCAGCGCGCGCGCAGCTTGAGGCTGCCGCGGCCGCTGGCATAGGCCGAGCGGATGTCGTCGGCCGACGAAATGATCTGCGCGCCGCCCGGGAAGTCAGGCCCCGGCACCAGGCCGAAGAACTCATCGTCGCCCATGTCAGGCTGCTTCAGCAGGGCCACCGCCGCCATCGCCACCTCGCGCAGGTTGTGGCTGGGCACCTCGGTGGCCATGCCCACGGCAATGCCGCTGGCACCGTTGAGCAGCACGAAGGGCAGGCGCGCCGGCAGCTCCTTGGGCTCCTCGGTGCTGCCGTCGTAGTTGGGCGTGAAGTCGACCGTGCCTTCGTCCAGCTCCTCCATCAGCAGGCGGGCCAGCGGCGTCAAGCGCGCTTCGGTGTAGCGCATGGCGGCGGCACCGTCGCCGTCGCGAGAACCGAAATTGCCCTGCCCATCCACCAGCGGGTAGCGCTGCGCAAAGTCTTGCGCCATGCGCACCAGCGCGTCGTAGGCGGCTTGGTCACCGTGAGGGTGGAAGCGGCCCAGCACATCACCCACCACGCGCGCGCTCTTCACCGGCTTGGCGCCGTTGGCACCTGTCCAAGCCAACCCTAAGCGCAGCATGGCGTAGAGGATGCGGCGCTGCACCGGCTTTTGGCCGTCGCTCACCACCGGCAGCGCGCGGCCTTTGACGACGCTCAGCGCGTACTCCAGGTAGGCCTGCTGCGCGTAGGCGCCCAGGTCCAGCGCGTCGCCGCCATCTTTGGGCGGGTTGAAGTCCAGGGTGTCTTGTTGGTTGCTCATTGCGTCTCTTGTCCCATCGCCAACCGCGCTTGGTATTCGCGGTCCAGCATCGACATCACGATCAGGCTGTCATAGCCATCGGCCCCGTCCAGGGTCACCCGCACGCTTTCGCGCAGGCGGCCTTCCTCGACGAAGCCCTCACTCACATACAGCCGGTGCGCGCGCTCGTTCAGCGCCTTTACATCCAGCCAAAACCGGTGCGCCCGCAGCTGCGTGAAGGCCATCGACTTCAGCAGACGCACACACCCGCGTCCCAGGCCCTGCCCCTTGGGCTGCAACACCAAGCGCTTGAGCTCGATCGAGCCATGCGGGTTGCGGCAGCCCTGCAAGATCACGAAGCCCAAGCGCTCTTGCTGCGGCCCCTCAACGATGAAATGCCGCGCATCAGCAAAGCGCAAAGCGCCCTCGTGCTGCATGCGCTCCCAGGGGGTGATGAACGGCCGGTTGGCACCGTCTTGTTCAACGCCGACCACCCAGTCAAGGTCGGAGAGCATGGTGGGGCGCAGGCGGGGTACAGCGGTCATGCCAGGCTTTCAATTGCGGATAAGCGGATTCCACGACCGACTCGCAAACGCCCAGCATCGTTGGGTGGTCGCACGCCCATCCCGGCAACCACAGGCAAGCGAGGCTGGCGTGAATCTGGCAGGCTTTTCATGCGATGCGCTGCCTCAGGGTGGCGCGACCCTCGGTCAACTCGCAGCAAGCCCAGGCCCCATTCAGCAGAGACCATTGCGGCGGGCGATGACCGATGTCAAGGTCGAGGAAAACCGGCACCGCATCATGAGGAAACAGCGCCTGCAGGGCAGACCAGCCGTCAAAGCTGGCAACACTGGGCGCGGCGCTGCGGCCGATCAGCAGCCCGCCAAGCTCCTCGAACCAACCGTGCAAGCTCAAACTGTGCAGGGTTCGGGCCATCTCGAAGGGCCCTGCCTCGCAAGCTTCCAGGTAGAGCAACTTGGGCCCCGGCAAAGCCGCCCAGGGCGCGTATCGGGTACCGGCGATGCGTGCCACCGTTTCAAGACAGCCGCCAATCAGATGCCCTTCGGCGCGCGAAGCCATGCCATCGCGCAAAGGCCGCGGGCGGCTGACGGCGTCGAGCGCCAGCGGGGCTGCGGGCTGATGCGCCCAGTCTGCCGAGCCACCCGCATGCC
>CAZAIR010000125.1:0-7977 GCA_964485225.1 uncultured Burkholderiaceae bacterium | reverse complement strand
GCCTCGCCACTGCCCCGGAGAAGTGCGGCTGAAAACGGAGCACCCAAACGCCCCTATGCTCGAAGTCCAGTGGGATGTGGTCGAGGTCGACCGTCATGCCGCTTTCCACCACCTCGCTGATGGCCTTGAACGCCACCCAGTTGCCGCTGAAGCGGCTCAGGGCCCAGCCGTAGAGCCCGAACTCCAGGTACTCGGCCACGTTGGCCGGGTGGAGCACCGGCATGAACCAGGCTTGCGCGGCCAAGTCACTTTGGTGCGGCATGGAGCTGGAAACGCAGCCGTGGTCGTCGCCGCACACCACCAGCACGCCGCCCTGCGGGCTGCTGCCGTACACATTGCCGTGCTTCAGCGCGTCGCCGCTGCGGTCCACGCCGGGGCCCTTGCCGTACCACATCGAGAACACGCCCTCGACGCGGCGCTGTGGGTCCAGCGCCAGGCGCTGCGCGCCCAGCACCGCGGTGGCGGCCAGGTCTTCGTTGATGGCGGGCAGGAACTCGATCTGCGCCTTCTCCAGGAACTTCTTCGCCTTCCACAGCTGCTGGTCCACCATGCCCAGCGGCGAGCCGCGGTAGCCGCTGATGAAGCCGGCCGTTTTCAGGCCCGCGCGCTCATCGAGCCGCTTTTGCATTAAGGGCAAACGCACCAAGGCTTGGGTGCCGGTCAGGAACACGGCACCGGTCTCGGCGGCCAGGTTGTCGCTCAGCGCGTAGCTGCGCAGGGGGGACGAATCACGCATGAAGTCGGGTGGCTCAGGGTGGGGAATTCGCAGCGCCCCAGCGCGCTTTGTGGGCGGCAAGGGCGTGAAGAACGCACGGGTGCGGCGGTGGCCGGCGATTGTGCAGGCTGCGCTCCAAGCCCGGCCAGTGGGGCTGGCGCTAGCATGTCCGCTCCGAACTGGGAGGGTTCATGTCTGAGGCACCGAACGGCTTGGCACCCGCCGCGCTGGCCGCGATCCAAAGCGCAGTCGAAGAGCTGCCGGATGCCTGCGATCGCCTGCGCTACGTCAAGGAGATGACGGAGAAAGCCGCGAACAAGGTGTTCTCCCTGATCGACCAGATGCAGGCGGATGCCGCGGTCTTGCGGACCCAGGCTGCGGCCCTGGCTGCCGCCGGTGCAGACGCTGCCAGCGTGGCCGCCCTCCAGGCGCTGGCCGACCGCCAGCAAGCCCTGTCGACCGAGCTGATGATGTCGCAAGACTTCCAGGACTTGTCGGGTCAGGTGATCAACAAAGTGGTGAAGCTGCTCGTGAGCGTGGAGCAGCCGATGGAGCAGGTGCTGGACCAAGCCCGCAACGCTGGAACCCAAGCCATGCCCTTGGACGAAACCGAGTTGACCGGCGTGCAGACCCCGGACAAGGCCCTCAAACAAGACGATGTGGATGACTTGCTCGCTTCGCTGGGCTTTTGAATGAACACCTGTTTTGCCCGCAAGCTGACCCGATTTGAAACGGGTCGGGACTGAACCATGCGCATCGTGATCGTGGACGACAACGCCGTGAACGTGGTGTTGATGCGCGGCTTGCTGCGGCAGTTCGAGGACGTCGAGGCGGTGGAATTCACCGACCCGCAGCGGGCCCTGATTTGGCTGCTGGGCAATGAGTTGGACCTGCTGGTGCTGGACTACCAAATGCCGGTGCTCGACGGCTTGGCCATCTTGCGACGCTTGCGCCAAGAGCCTGACAAGGCCCACTTGCCCGTCTTGATGGTGACCGCTGACCACGAAATCAGCCTGCGTCACCAGGCCCTGCAGGCCGGTGCCAACGACTTCCTGACCAAGCCGATCGACCGCATCGAGTTCCAGGCGCGCACGCGCAACTTTTTGGCTTTGCGCCGGGCTCAGCGCCAACTGGCGGATCGCGCCGCCCACCTGGCGGCCGAAGTGGCCAAGGCCACCGCCACGATCGCCGCCCGTGAGCAAGACACCATCGAACGACTGAGCCGTGCCGCCGAGCACCGCGACCCCGAGACCGGCGCGCATGTGCAACGCATGGCGCACTATTCGGCACTCATCGCCCGCGAGTTGGGTTGGCCCGCCGCCCGCCAGGCGCTGCTGCTGCGCGCCGCGCCGATGCACGACGTCGGCAAGGTGGGCACGCCCGACCTGATCTTGCTCAAACCCGGTCGCCTGTCGCCTCAAGAGCTTTTGGTCATGCGCCAACACGCTCAAATTGGCCATGACATCTTGGCCGGCAGCGCCAACCCTGACTTGCAAGCGGGGGCCGAGATCGCCCTGCACCACCACGAAAGGTGGGATGGCAGCGGTTATCCGCGCGGCCTGGCCGGCGAGGCCATCTCGCCGCTGGGGCGGGTGGTGGCGGTGGCCGATGTATTCGATGCCCTCACCTCCGACCGCCCTTACAAGGCGGCGTGGCCGCTGGAAGAGGCGCGCGACTTCTTGCTCAGCCACCGTGGCACGCATTTCGATCCGGCTTGCGTGGATGCTTTTGTTGGCGCATGGGACGAAGTGCTGGCCATCCGCGCTCGGTTTGCCGACCCCGAACACATCGTGTCGGTGATCGATCAGCTCTGAGCCGCTCGGCCTGATTCATGCGCTGCCTGCAAGCCCAGTTCCACCCCACGCTGGAACCCCTGGCGCTGGCGCCCTTGCAGGCGCTGGCACCCCAGTTGGTGTTCGTGTTTGGCGCGAATGCGGCGCTGCGGCAGCCGGGCTTGGTGCAGGCCTTGCGCGATGCATGCCCTGATGCGGCGCTGGCCGGCTGCAGCACGGCTGGCGAGATCAGCCGAACCGGCGTCAGCGACGGCAGCTTGGTGATCACTGCCATCCACTTTGACCATCCAGGTCTGCGGGTGGTGCACACCGAGCTGGGCGATATGGCCGATTCGGCCGCCGCAGGCCAGCGCCTCGCCTCGCAACTGGCCCCGCCCTTGGAGGGTCATGCGCTCCATAACGTTTGGCTGTTGGGCCAGGGTGTGGACATCAACGGCAGCGCCCTGATTGCCGGCTTGGCCCAAGCTTTGCCGCCCCAGGTGCGGCTGGCGGGCGGTCTGGCGGGTGATGGAGGCGCCTTCAGCCAAAGCTTCACACTCAGCGCCGCGGGGGTCAGCAGCCGGCAGTTGGTGGCCTTGGGCTTTTATGCACCGCAGCTTCGCGTGCGCCACAGCAGCTTCCATGGCTGGCAACCCTTCGGGCCGGCGCGCCGTGTCACGCGCAGCGCTGGCAATGTGCTCTATGAACTGGATGGCACTCCGGCCTTGGGTTTGTACAAGCGCTACCTGGGTGAGTACGCCGAGGGGCTGCCTGGCACCGGGCTGCTGTTCCCCTTTGAGATGCTCAACGCCGAGCGCCGCGGCTTGGGGCTGATCCGCACCATCTTGGGCGTGAACGAGGCCGATGGCAGCTTGGTGCTGGCCGGCGACATCGACCCCGATGGTTACCTGCGTTTGATGCACGCATCGACCGACTCCTTGGTGGACGGTGCCGAACAGGCGGCGCAAGCGCTGCTGGCCGATGGCGCCTTGCTGGGCGAGCGTCTGGGCCTGGCGGTGAGCTGCGTGGGCCGCAAGCTGGTGATGGGCGCCCGCGTCGACGAAGAGGTGGAGGCGGTGCTGCAGGTGCTGGGCCGTGACGCGCTGATGGCGGGCTTCTATTCCAACGGTGAAATCAGTCCCGACTTGCAGGGCCTGACGTGCCACCTTCACAACCAAACCATGACCCTCACTTTGCTGGCCGAGCACACCGATGTCTGAAGGCTTCACCCACAAGTTGCTGGCGCGCCAATTGCGACGCCATTTGCGTGTGGCGGAGCCCGATGACCTTGCGCGCTTGCAGGCCAAGCTGCAAGCCCAGTCGGACCCTGAGCTGCAGCAGCTGGCGCAAGGCTTGCCGGCTTTGCTGGCCCAGGTGGCCGAGGCTTACGCGCAATCAGAGCGCGACTTGGCGCTGCGCACCCGCAGCCTCGAGCTGTCCAGCGCCGAGCTGACCGAGGCCAACACCCGCTTGCGTGCCGAAGCGGCGGCGCAAGACCAAGTCCTCAACAGCCTGCGTGAAACCCGCAACGAACTGCTGAAGCGCGAGGGCTTGCCTGCGCCACTCGACGAGGTCAGCACCGACCTGCTGCCCCTGGCGGAGATGTTGCGCCGCCAAGTGAGCCAACGCGAAGCCGCGCAGCAGGCCTTGGTCAGCAGCGAGGCCAAGTACCGCAGCTTGCTGGGCAACTTGCCGGGCTGCGTGTTCCGTTGCCGGCTCGATGAGCGCGCCAGCGTGCGCTACATCAGCGATGGCGTGGAGCAGCTCACTGGCTACCCCGCCGCCAGCTTCCGCAGCGGCGAGCGCAACCTGCTCGACCTGATCCACCCCGAAGACTTCTTCCAGGCACGCCAGCAGTACGTGAATGGCCTGCGCAGCGGCTTGGGCTTTGCGCAGGAGTACCGCTTGCTGGGGGCTGACGGCTGCTACCGCTGGGTGTTCGCGCGGGGTCGCATGGCGCCTCAGGGTGAGGAGGGCCCGCAGGTGGACGGTTTCATCATGGATGCCCACGATGCCAAGCGTGCGCAGCAAGAAGCCGCGCGTTCGCGTGCGCAGTTGATGGAGGCCATCGAAGCGCTGGACGCCGGCTTTGCCATGTACGACGAGCAAGAACGTTTGGTGGTGTGCAACCAGCGCTACCGCGAGTTCTACCCCGGCGTGGCCGAGCTGCTGCGACCGGGGGCGCGGTTTGAGGACTTGGTGCGCCATTGGGCTGCGTTCTCCAACCGCGTTGACACCGAGCACGATGTGGAGAGCTTCGTGGCCACGCGTCTCGAAGAGTTCCGTGCCGGGGTGGGGCTGCGTGAAGCCCAAGTCGGCAGCCGCTGGTTGCGCATGGAGGACAGCCGCAGCGCACAGGGCCTGACGGTGAGCCTGCGCACCGACATCACCGACATCAAGCGATTGAACCTTGAGCTCAATGAGTCTCGCCTCGGTGCTGAGGCAGCGCTGCGCATCAAGAGCGACTTCCTGGCCAACATGAGCCACGAAATCCGCACGCCTCTCAACGGCATCTTGGGCCTGAATGAGCTGGCCCTTCAGGCCCCCTTGGACCCTGACACGCGCGAGTACCTGCAGTTGGTGCAGAGCAGCGGCCAGTCGCTGCTGTCCATCGTCAACGACATCCTCGACTTCTCCAAGATCGAGGCCGGCATGCTCTCCATCGAGCGACTGCCCGTCGACTTCCGACCCTGGTTGGCGCAAACCCTCAGGCCCTTTGTGCTGCAAGCCAGCCGACGCGATCTGATGATGGGCTTTGACGTGGCGACCGCGGTGCCCCCGCAGGTGCGCATCGATGCCAACCGCTTGCGCCAAGTGCTGTCCAACCTGGTGGGCAATGCGCTCAAATTCACCGAGCGCGGCTCGGTGCGGGTGGAAGTGACCTTGACCGAGGAGGGTTTGCGCTTCACGGTGTCCGACACCGGCATCGGCATTGCCCCCGAGCACCAAGACCGCGTGTTCGATGCCTTCGCGCAGGCCGATGCCAGCACCACCCGCCGCTTTGGCGGCACGGGGCTGGGGCTCAGCATCTGCGCCCGCTTGGTGGAGCTGATGGGTGGCCGCATCTGGGTCAGCAGCGAGGCCGGCGCTGGCAGTCAATTCCACTTCACCGTCGGGGATGTCATGCCGCTGCCGCCCAGTGGTGAGGGCGTTGAGCCGCCCCAGCCGGAGGCGCCAGCCTGGAGCCGCGAGCAAGCGCTAGCACTCTTGGGTGGCGATGCCGAGCTGCTGGCCGAGCTGATGCCGCTGCTGCGGCAAGAGGCCCATCAGCGTTTGCCTGCCTTGAAGGCGGCCGTGGCAGCGCAGGACGTTGAGACCGTGGCCGGCATCACCCACAACCTGGCGGGCTCGGCCGACAACTTGGCTGCCAAAGCTTTGGCCACGGCCGCCCGCGAATTGGGTCAGGCCGCCAACTTGCACGACTGGGCGGGTGCCACCGATGCACTGCAGCGCGTGGTGCACGAAGTGCTGCGCCTGCCTTGAACACCGTTTGCTGAAGATGCTGCTCTATCTCGCTTCCCAAAGCCCGCGCCGGCGCCAGCTGCTGGATCAAATCGGCTGGGCGCACACCCTGCTGCTCCCCGATGCCGACGAAGACGCCGAAAGTCTGGAAGCCGTGCACCCCCACGAGGCCCCGGCTGATTACGTGCAGCGCGTGACCCTGGCCAAGCTGCGTGCCGCGCAAGCCCGCGCCCGCGCCCGTGCACTGGCGCCCGGGCTGGTGCTGTGCGCCGACACCACGGTGGCCGTCGACCGCCGCATCCTCGGCAAACCCCAGGACGCCACCGAGGCCTTGGCCATGTTGCGCAGCTTCTGTGGCCGCGCCCACCAAGTGCACACCGCGGTGGCCTTGGCCGACACCCAAGGCGCCATCCGCACCGCGCTCAGCAGCTCCACCGTGTGGGTGGGTGATGTGCCCGATGCGGCCCTGCGTGCCTACGTTGAGAGCGGTGAGCCCTTTGGCAAAGCCGGGGCTTACGGCATCCAAGGCCCGTTTGCCGCCTGGGTCAAGCGCATCGACGGCAGCTATTCGGGCATCATGGGCTTGCCGCTGTTTGAAACAGCGCAATTGCTGCAACAGCACCGGTCCCCGCACGATCCGTGCTGACGCTGGGGTGCCACCCCAGTGCCCCGAACCCTTGGTGACCCCATGGAAGACATCCTCATCAATTGGTCTCCCCAAGAGACCCGCGTGGCCGTCGTCGAAAACGGCGCCGTGCAAGAGCTGCACATCGAGCGCGCGCTGGAGCGCGGCTTGGTTGGCAACGTGTACCTGGGCCGCGTGGCCCGGGTGCTGCCCGGCATGCAGTCGGCCTTCATCGACATCGGTCTCGAGCGCGCCGCCTTCCTGCACGTGGCCGACTTGCAAGCCGCCACGCAAAACGCCGGCCGCGACGGCCCCATCACGCCGATCGAGAAGCTGTTGTTCGAGGGCCAAGCCCTCACCGTTCAGGTGCTGAAAGACCCGATCGGCACCAAGGGCGCGCGCCTGTCCAGCCAGGTGTCGATCGCCGGGCGCTTGCTGGTGCACCTGCCGCACGACGAGCACATCGGCATCAGCCAACGCATCGGCTCGCCCGAGACGCGCGAGCAACTGCGTCAGCGCATGCAAGCCCTGGTGGGCACGCGGGAGCAGGGGGGCGGCGGGGGCTTCATCCTGCGCACCAATGCCGAAGAAGCGACCGATGAGGAGTTGGCCGCCGACATCGCCTACCTGCGCAAAACCTGGGCCGGCATGCGCCAGAAAGCCCACACCCAACCGGCCCCAAGCTTGCTGCACGAGGACCTGAACCTGGTGCAGCGCGTGCTGCGCGATCTGGCCAGCGAGCGCACCGCCAGCATCCGCATCGACAGCCGCTTGCAGGCCGACGTGCTGCGAACCTTTGGCGAGCTCTACACCCCCAGCAGCGTGGGCAAGCTGGAGCACTACAGCGGTGAGCGCCCGATCTTTGACCTCTACAACATCGATGCCGAAATCAACCGGGCGTTGCAGCGCCGGGTCGATCTGAAAAGCGGCGGCTACCTGGTGTTCGACCAGACCGAGGCGCTGACCACCATCGACGTCAACACCGGCGCTTTTGTGGGCGCCAAGAACTTTGACGACACGGTGTTCAAAACCAACCTGGAAGCGGCCGGCGCCATCGCCCGCCAGCTGCGCTTGCGCAACCTCGGCGGCATCATCATCGTCGACTTCATCGACATGGCGCGCGACGAGCACCGCAGCGCCGTGATGGCCGAGTTGAAGAAGCACCTGGCGCGCGACCGCACCCGCACCACCGTGGGCGGCTTCACCTCGCTGGGCCTGCTGGAGATGACGCGCAAGCGCACCCGAGAAAGCCTCAGCCGCCTGCTGTGCCAGCCTTGCCCCACCTGCCAAGGGCGCGGCCAGGTGAAGACCGCGCGCACGGTTTGCTACGACATCCTGCGCGAGATCTTGCGCGAAGCGCGCCAGTTTTCGGCCGCCGAGTTCCGCGTGGTGGCCGCCGCCGA
>CAZAIR010000124.1:7422-8001 GCA_964485225.1 uncultured Burkholderiaceae bacterium | reverse complement strand
GTCGCGGATGTGCTCGTACTCGAGCTGGGTGATGGTGTTGTACTCGGCGATGTCGGCGGCGTCGAAGCCGTCCGCCCCGAGCTGCGGGAAGTAGTCGAGGATGCGCGCCACCGCCATGTGGATGAGGTGGATGCTGGTGGATTCCAGCGGCTCCAGAAAGCCGCTGGACAAGCCCACGGCCACGCAGTTGCGCTCCCAAAAGGTCTTGGCACGTCCGGTGCGGAAACGCAGGTGCCGCGGCGCGGCGGTGGGTTTGCCATCCAAGTTCGCCATCAAGATCGCTTCGGCCTCATCGGCCTCCATGAAGCGGCTGCAGTACACATGGCCGTTGCCAATGCGGTGCTGCAGCGGGATGCGCCACTGCCAGCCGGCACTGTGGGCGGTGGAGCGGGTCATGGGCAGCAGCGGCGAAACCGACTCGCAGGGCACCGCGATCGCGCGGTCGCAAGGCAACACATCGGACCAGTCCTCGTAGCCCACCTTGAGCGTGTCCTGCATCAGCAAGGCGCGCATGCCAGAGCAATCGATGAAGAAGTCGCCATCGATCTGCTCGCCGCTCTCCATCACCACGGCGCGGAT
>CAZAIR010000124.1:0-7412 GCA_964485225.1 uncultured Burkholderiaceae bacterium | reverse complement strand
AACCCGTCACCCTCGCGCTGCAGCACCTGCTGCACCTTGCCCTCGGTGCGCCGCACGCCGCGCTGCTCGGCGTAGCCGCGCAGGAACTTGGCGTAGAGGCCGGCGTCGAAGTGGTAAGCGTGGGCGATCTCGCCCAAGGGCGAGCCCTGCATGTCGGCGCGGGCTCGCATGAAGCGCGCCTGGCGCGGCGCCACGGTGTTGATGGCGTAATCGCCCAGTGGCGCGGCCTTACCTTGCTGCGCCATGCGCAGCCAGAACTGGTGGAAAGGCACTGTGTCGCCCGGCTGCCCCACGCGACCGAAGCCGTGCACATAGCGGTCGCCCAAGGCGCCCCAGTTCACGAACTCGATGCCGAGCTTGAAACTGCCGCGGGTGGCGCGCAAGAAGTCGTCCTCGTCGACGCCCAGCGCGCGGTTGAACTCGGTCAGGTTCGGGATCGACGCCTCACCGACGCCGATGATTCCGATCTCGTCCGACTCAATCAAGCGCACCGCATAGTGGCCAGCTTGGCCTTCGAGCAGCGCCTTGGCAAAGGCGGCCGCCGTCATCCAACCGGCAGTGCCCCCGCCGACGATGACGATGGTGCGAAGAGGTGCAGGGTTCATGGTTTGATTCTGAAGCTCAACGCCCGCCCCAACCGGCAAGGCGGGGGCGGGCGTGAAGGGGTGTGGCGCTGCGGACGGTCCGTCAAGCGCCGGGTCGGGGCTTCACAGCTTGTAGTTCACGCCCACCAGGGTCTGCCGGCCGTAATAGCGGGTGATGTTGGGCAACAGCTGGGAGGCATCGGGTGCGTTGGCGCCCACGCTCTTGAAGTTGTAGGTCGGTTTGTCCTGCAGGTTGATGACCTGGAACAGCACCGACAGCCCCTTGAGCGGCCCTTGCTCGAAGGCATAGCCCAACTGCGCGTCCAGCACCTTGTCAGCCGCGTACTGCAGCGTGGTGGAGTTGAAGTAGATGTCCCGCGTGGTGGCCGTGAAGGGCGAGCGGTAGCGCTGGCTCAAGCGGGCTTGGAAGCCGTGACCTTCGTAATAGAAGGTCAGGCTGTTCGAACGCCCCGACAAACCGCTCAACGGGATCGACTTGGCCAGTTGATTGGGCAACTGCTCCAAGATCGAACTGCTGAGCTTGGAGCCGCTGACCACCAAGCCGAAGCCGCTCAGCGCCTCGTGCACCAAGCCCCCCTCCAGCGCAGCCGCCAGTTCATAGCCCTCGACCTTGCCGCCGGTGCCGTTAACAGGCTGGATCAAAGGCCCAAACTGCTTGGGCGAGACGCCCGGCGGGACGTTTGAAGGCAGCGGTACCGTCGAGTTGTCGATGGTGGTTTGGCCGTTCTGGATGTAGCTCAACAGGTTCTTGCGGAAAGCCGCAACCGACACGTAGCTGCGCTTGCCAAAGTACTTCTCGACCGACAAGTCGAAGCCGGTGGCGCGCCATGGCTTGAGTGCCGGATTGCCCGCGTAGGTCGGCGTCCAATTGCCGGCATTGGGTGTGCCTGCTTGGTCTTGCACCACATCCGGTGTGCTGCGGCCAGCGCGCATCTCGTTGATGCCGGGGCGCACGATGGTGGTGGCGGCGCCGAATCGCGCGATCCAATTGCTGCCGAAGTCGGCCACGAGGTTCAGGCTGGGCAGCACATTGGTGTAGCTGGTGCCGCCTGAGAGCTTGCGCAGCAGCGTCGGATCGGGAAAGTCTTCGTTGCGACCCAGGTAGGCCCAGCCTTCCGAATCTTGCTTGGCGTGCACCGCCTGCAAGCCCACGTTGCCGCGCAAAGCCACGCCGGCCAAGTCGGCATCGATATCGAGCTTGGCGAAGGCCGTGCTCACCGTCTCGTCCACGCTCGACACATTGCCAGCCCACTGCTGGAACTGGCCTTGCTCTAGCGTCACAGCCCCGCTGGCCACCAGGGCCGGCACGTCCACGCGCAGCATCTGGGGAATGCCAGCCCAGCTGACATCGAACGGTGCGCGCACGATGGCATTGGGGATGTTGCGGATGAAGTTGCCGCTGGCGTCGCGTTTCATCAGGATGCGGTCCTCGTTGCGAGCCACATCCTTGCCCCGCTGGGTGACGTTCACGCCCAAGCTGAGTTTGCTGAAGACACCTTCAAGGTCACGCTCCAGCGACAGGCGCATGGATTTGATGTCGTCTTTGACGGCGGGGCTGCGGATGGCCCCGATCCAGGCATCGTTGCCCACCCAGTCCATGCCTTGCACATCGCCAAAGGCCATGTTGGCCGGACTGGCCAAGAAGCCAGCCTGCAGCGGCGTGAAGGTCTGTGCGCCCACGCCGGTCGGCACGTCCCAGCGGTAGGCGCCGTAGGCCCAGCGGTTGTTGATGAAGTCGTAACGGCCGCCATAAGCCTCGGCATAGCGCTCTTGCCGCTTGTCGCGCGAGTAGCTCAGGTCCGTGATGGCCTTCCAGTGGCTGTCCAGCTTCAGCGCCGTGTTCCAACCCACGGCCAAGATGTCATCGGTGCGACGGGTATCGAAGTTGCCCACGTTGGTGACCAACTGCGAGATATCGGCCCCAGTAGCGTAGGTGTTGTTGCCGATCTGCGTGGTCTTGACGTTGCTCATCGTCGGCGTGATGCCAGCCGACCAGTTGCCAAACAGGCTCTGCGAGAAGTTGCCGCCCACCTCGTGCGTCTTGAATTTCGAGTAGTACAGATCGACCATGGTGTGCAGGTCGGCGTTCGGCTTGTATTCCACCGTGGCCATCAGGCCGTCACGCACATTCGATTTGGTGGACGTCACAGCCCGCCAGAACATCGGCAACATGGCCTGGCCACTGCCCACCTTTGACGGCACGTTGCCCAGCAGCGGCAAACCAAAGGGTGTGAAGTCACTGAACTCGACCAACTCGGTTTGCTTGACCTGCGAGGACGCGTCCAGGCGCGCGAAGCCCACCGCCACGCCCACCGTCTTGTTCAGGAACTGATCGACGTAGGACACGCTGAATCGCTTGCCCGTCGGGCTCGCCACACCATCCACCAAGTTGCCGTTGGAGTTGCGCTCGCCGCGCAAGTTCAAAGAGACCTGCCGACCGTTCACCGAGAGCGGGCGAAGGCTGCGGATGTCAACCGTGCCCGACAGGCCCTGGCCAATCAGGCTGGCGTCCGGCGTCTTGTAGACCACGGCCTGCCCCACCAACTCGGCAGGGAACTGGTCGTACTCGACGGCGCGGCTGTCGTTGGAGCTGACGATCTCGCGACCATTGAGCAGCACGCCCGAGAACTCGGGCGACAGGCCGCGGATCGAGATGCGGTCCACCCGGCCATCGGCACCCCGCTGGCCGGTCAGGCCGGGCAAGCGCGCCAAGGCCTCGGCAATGCTGGCATCCGGGAGCTTGCCGAGCTCTTCGGCTGAGATGGCTTCGACGATGGAGTCGGAGCGGCGTTTGACGTTGATCGAGTCCTCGATCGACTTGCGGATGCCCTTGACCACCACGACTTCCAGCTGCTGCGGCGCAGGCTCTTCAGCCGCCATCACCGCGCCAGATAGCAAGCCCGTCAAGCAAGCCAAGGCGATGGGCTTGAGACGTTGGGGGCAGCGCGTACGGCGCAGCGGGCGCAGGGCATGGACAGGGTGCGAGCTCATGGGGGGTCTCCGGCTGTTGTCAGTGGACGGCTCGAAGCCCAAATTCGGGCCCGAACGTCTGAAAGCGCTTTCATGTTGTGTTTGAACGCGCTTTCAGTCACTTGCGGGAAACCCTGCACCTTGCGGGTGCGGCGTTTGCGCAACGCTGGGGCGGACTGCCCCGACATGGTGCGAACTTTGGGTGTCTGAGCCCCCAGCGGCGAAAAAAACGCCCTAAAGGGCGGTTCAATAACGCGGCAGGATTCGGCGCCAGGGAGGCGGCCGGTCGGACCAACTACCCGACCTCGCCCCCGCCTGGTCAGCGAGCTTCGCGCTTAGGCGCTTGCCACCATGGCTTCACTCGGTACTTGTCCAACAGCTTTCGTAACTCGCCACTTTGGCGCATCGACGCCACGTGGCGGTCCACCAGCGCCTTGATCTCGGCGGCTTTGGGGTTCTTGCTGCTGAACCCGATGAAGATCGGGTCGCGGCCGGCCATGCAGCCTGCCACCTCGACGTCACGCAGCGCAGGAATGTGGCTGGCCGCATAGGCCAGCACGTTCTCGTTTTCGATGAACGAGGTGATGCGGTTCAGATGCAGCTTCTGTGCGTGGCGGGCCAAGGTGCCATCGCCGGCCAGTTCTTGGACGCGCTGCGCATTGGCAGCCCGCCATTGGGTGAATTCTTGGGGGTAGCCGTAGCCCTCATTGACACCAATCGGCGCCAGACGGTCGAAATCTTCGGGCGAACGGTAGCGCAGCGCGCTGCCGCGCTTCACCACGAGGCAATTGCTGTCCACGCCCAGCGGCTCTGAAAAGATGAAGCCCTGGCGGCCGAAGTCCACCATACCGACAACCGCCGTGATGCGACCCTGCTGGGCTTGCAGCAGGGCACGCGAGTACGGTAACAGCTGGTAGTCAACACGGTGTCCATTGGCCTGCGCAGCGCTTTGCAGGATTTCGACGAGGTAGCCGGGATGGCGGTCGTCGGGTGCGCAGTTGTAGGGGCACCAGGCGTCGGAGCGCACCACCCAGGTGTCGGCCCGCGCCACCGTGCTCAGCCCCAGCGCCATGGCCACGCACAGGACCCGGGGCAGCAACGTCAGCATGGAAAACTCCTTTCCGCCCGGGGTGGCGCAACTGCACAGGGGGCTCACTCGCCGGGATTCGATCACCCTTCGAAGGTCAGAGCAACACCGGGCACGAAGCGCGCCCAAGGCGCACATGCTAGGGTCCCAGGAAGCACAGCCACTCCAGCAGAAACCCATGCCGACGCCACATCTACGGCCCCGCCGCCATGCCTGAATCCGGGACGACGGTGGCATCGCTCAAAAGCTCGGTCCGCCTTCGCTTGGCGGCCTTGCTGATGGTCGCCGTCTCTGGGCTTACCGGCGCCATGGGCTGGTGGTCGTACGCGCTGCAGCGAGACCGCCTGCTGGAAAGCCGCAGCCAGTTCGAGAGTGAGTTCAGCCAGCAACTCGCGCGCCCATTGGCCAGCGCCATGTGGAACTTCGATCGCACCGCGGCCCAGGTGTTGATGGACGCCAAGTTGGGGACCGTGGTGCACCGGATCACGGCCAGGGACCCAGATGGCAAGGTTTGGCTGGAGCGACGCAACGACAACCCACCGCCCGAAGCGGAAAGCCAGATCTCCGTGTTGGAGTTGCCCCTCGTCGAAGGCAGCGCCGTGGGCTCCGTCGAGGTGCGCTGGTCGGACGAAAAGTGGGAGCGGGCCAGCGCCCAGTCGCTTCGCCTGTTGGTTAGCCAGCTCCTGGGATTGAACGTGCTGCTCTTGCTGGTGTTGTGGGTGGGCGTGGACCGCTTGCTGCTGCGCCGGCTGCGCACCCTCCAGCACGCCTTGGACCATGCCGCCACCCAGGAACACGGCGCCGCCGTGGCGGAGCTGCCGGTCCGCCGGGACGACGAGTTCGGCTCAATCACGGGCAGCATCAATGCCATCGTGTACCGCTTGCGCGCGGAACTCGAAACTGGCCGGAGGGCGGAGAAAGAGGCTCGCGATGCGCTGCATCACCTGCAAGCCGCCCAAGACAACCTGGTGCGCGCCGAGAAGATGGCCGCACTGGGCAACCTGGTGGCCGGGGTGTCGCACGAGCTGAACACCCCCATCGGCAACATCGTGACCGTGGCCAGCACCCAACTCGAACGCGCGAAGCAGGCGCGCCAGGAGATTGCCGCCAACCGGATGACCCGAAAAGGCCTGCAGGACTACTTTGACCATTCGCTTGAGGGCGCACAGATCGTGTTCAACAGCGCCACTCGCGCGGCCGACTTGGTCCGCAGCTTCAAAGAAGTGGCGGTGGACCAAACGAGCGAGCGGCTTCGCAGCTTCGACCTCGCCACCGCTTTGAACGAGATCCTTGATGTCAACGCGCCACTGCTGGGCAAGGGCGATGTGACGGTGCTCCGCGAGTTCGAACCAGGCCTGGCTATGACCACTTACCCAGGCCCCTTGGGGCAAGTGATCACCAACTTGCTCGCCAACGCGGTGCTGCATGGGCTGGAGCACCAGCCGAACGGCCACATCCGCGTGCGCTGCCGCTCCCACGAGGGGCGGGCCTGGATCGATGTCGAAGACAACGGCTGCGGCATGAGCCCAGACGTTCAGGCCAAGATCTTCGACCCGTTCTTCACCACCAAACTGGGCCGCGGTGGCAGCGGCCTGGGCTTGCACATCTGCCACAACATCGTCTACGGGCCTTTGCAAGGCAGGATCGTGGTTCGAAGTGCCGTGGGTCAGGGCACGGTCTTCACCATCGATATTCCCTGCCGGATCGCAGCACCGCCCGATACCGCTTGGCCTGCCGGCTGAGGCGCGGCACAGCGCGGCAACCAGCCCACTGCCCAAGCAGGCGCCACCAAACGCAAAGCCCGAACCGTTGCCGGCTCGGGCTTTGCAGGGCGGCTCAGGAACCGGCCTACCGGCGCGCGGGTGGCAAGTCGGTGCAGCTGCCGTGCGCCACCTCGGCCGCCATCCCCAAGCTTTCGCCCAGGGTGGGGTGAGGGTGGATGGTCTTGCCGATGTCGACCGCATCAGCGCCCATCTCGATGGCCAAGGCCACCTCGCCAATCATGTCGCCCGCATGGGTGCCAACGATGCCGCCCCCGACGATGCGGTGGGTTTCCGCGTCGAACAGCAGCTTGGTGAAACCTTCGTCGCGGCCGTTGGCAATGGCGCGGCCGGAGGCCGACCACGGGAACAAGCCCTTCTCCAGCTTGATGCCTTGAACCTTGGCTTGGTCTTCGGTCAGGCCCACCCAGGCGATCTCGGGGTCGGTGTAAGCCACGCTGGGGATGACGCGGGCATTGAAGGCGCTCTTGGCCAGCTTCGCGTCACCCAGCAGTTCGCCGGCGATGACCTCGGCCGCCACATGCGCCTCGTGCACCGCCTTGTGGGCCAGCATCGGCTGGCCGACGATGTCGCCGATGGCGAAGATGTGCGGCACGTTGGTGCGCATCTGCACGTCCACCGGGATGAAGCCGCGCTCGCCGACGATCACGCCGGCCTTGTCGGCCGCAATCTTCCTGCCGTTGGGCGTGCGGCCCACGGCCTGCAGCACGAGGTCGTAGACGCCTTCGCTCTTCGTGCCGTCCAGGCCTTCGAACATCACGCGGATGCCGTCGGCCGTGGCCTCGGCGCCGGTGGTCTTGGTCTTCAGCATCAGCTTGTCGAAGCGCTTGGCGTTCATCTTCTGCCAGACCTTGACGAGGTCGCGGTCGGCGCCCTGCATCAGGCCGTCGAGCATCTCCACCACGTCGAGCCGGGCGCCCAGCGTGCTGTACACCGTGCCCATCTCCAGGCCGATGATGCCGCCGCCGA
>CAZAIR010000123.1:7099-8046 GCA_964485225.1 uncultured Burkholderiaceae bacterium | reverse complement strand
TGCTCATCAGGCCTCGCACCAGTCGGGAGGACGAGGGGTTTTGCAGACCTTCCTTCACGGTTAGTCGCGCAGGACATTGAGGATCGAAGTGGCCACCATAAAGCCGATCGCACCACTGGCAATCACCAGCACGGCGCTTAGCGCCGGTTGACCCACCAAGCGCTCGGCCGCGGCCATGGCCACGCGGACGGTACCGCCGCACAGCGGTCGCCAAGATGCTGTGGGGTGCGTCAAGCAGCCGCATCGCCCCCACCGTCAACAGCAAGCCGGTGAGGTTGCCAGCCACCCTAGCGATGAGCGCAGACCACGGTCGTTCACGTACCTGCTGCCACTGCCTACCCAAGGGGATTGCCAGCGCCTCGAGGGGCGATGCCGGCAGGAAGTGGATGGAGCAAGCATCTTTGAAACAGCAGGTGTCAGGCGTGCCGGTGGCCATCAGCCCGTTGACGGCCAGCACATCGAACCCATGCGCCTGGGCGCGCTGATGCCCGACTTCAGCCCGCACCTGAGCTGCCGCTTCGCCAACTGCACGCACCGGCAAGAGCCGGGCTGCGCGGTGCAAGACGCGGTGGCGGCCGGCACGATCGCGGCGAGCCGCTACCGGATCTACCTGGAGTTGTTCGAGGAATTGAGCCGGCCGCCGGTGTATTGACCGGGCGAGCGCCAGGTCACCCCACCAACCAGCCCCCGATCAAAGGCAGAAGGGTCGCGGTGATCACCGTCGAGCACGCCATGGCCATGCCGGCAAAGGTGCCGGCTGTGGCGTTAACCTGGAACGCCCGCGCGGTGCCAATGCCGTGCGCCGCCATGCCCACGGCCAAGCCGCGGGCGGGCCAGTCGGTGATGCGCAGGGCGTTGAGCAGCGGCGTGGCCACCACGGCGCCGATCACGCCGCTGGCAATCACCAGCACCGCCGTGAGGGCCGGCAGACCGCCCAAGCGCTCGGC
>CAZAIR010000123.1:0-7089 GCA_964485225.1 uncultured Burkholderiaceae bacterium | reverse complement strand
GCCACGGCCATGGCCACGGGGGCGGTGACGCCACGCGGCGCGGCGGTGGCCAAGATGCTGTGGGGGGCGTCGAACAGGCGCAGCACACCCACCACCAGCAGCGCGCCAGTGAGGTTGCCGGCCACCAGGGTGATGAGCGCCGGCCCCAGGCGTTCCCGCACCTGCTGCCACTGGCGCCGCAAGGGGATGGCCAGCGCCACGGTGGCGGTGCCGAGCAAGAAGTGAATGAACTGCGCACCCTCGAAGTAGCGGCTGTAGGGCGTGCCGGTGGCCACCAGCAAGGCCACCAGCACGGCCACGGCCAGCAGCACCGGATTGAGCCAGGGCGTGCTGCCCAGGCGCCGCTGCAGGCGCACGGCCAGCAGGTAAGCGCCCAGCGTGAGCAGCAGCCACAGCAGCGGGCTGGCGCCGAGGTAGACCCACAGCGCGCTCACGGCTTGCGCTCCCGGGCGCGTGCTTGCGCTCGGGACAAGGCTTGCATCAGCCACGCCGCCAGCGCCATGGTGCCCACCGTGCCCACCAGCACCGCCAGCAACAGCGGCCCCCACCACTGGGCCAGCAGGCTGGCATGCACCATCACGCCCACGCCAGCGGGCACGAACAGCAGGCCGAAGTTGGTGAGCAGGGTCTCGGCCAGGGCCTCCAGCCGCTGTTGCCAGCGCTGCAGCCAAGGCCAGGCGATGAACAGCAGCGCCATGCCGATCACCGGACCGGGCAGCGGCCAGCCGCTGAGGTGGGCCAGGGCCTCGCCCAGCAGTTGGAAGGCCAGCAGCAGGGCGAAGGCTTCAAGCATGGCGACAGCCGGCGGTCAGTGTGGCGCGCACGGCCCGGTCAGGGCGCGGGACCTCAGAGGCGCCACATCAGCATGGCGCTGGCGCCCACGCCGTTGCTGCGGCGGGTGAGGGGGCTGTCGGCCGCTTCGCCCAACAGGTGAGTGAACTGCAGCCCCATGTTCAGGCTGAGCGTGGGGCTGAGGCTGTGGCCATAGCCCACACGCAAACCCACATCACGCATACCGGCCCCAGGGTTGTAGATCGCGTAGCCGGTGCGCAACGCCTGTGCTGCTGTGACGCCAAAAGCGCTGCGCTGCGCTTCCTGGTTGGCCCACTGGGTGCTGATGGTGATGAGCAAACGCTGCTCGGGGCTGAGCGGCAGCATGCCCGTCAGGCTGAGGTCGCCGCGCAAGCCTTTGCGGTCATCGCCGCTGCCGTAACGCAAACCGCCCGACAGGGTCATGGCGGGCACGAGCTTGTAATTGAAGAAGGCACCAAGCTCAGGCCGCAGCGGGATGTCGCCCATGCCACGCAAGGCGTCGGCGTCGTCTTGATCGCGGCCAGGGTCAATGCCCAGTCGCAAGCCACCGCTCAGCGGCTCGTTGCCACCCCAGCGGTAGCCGAAGCCGGTGGTGCCCGCAAAAAAGCCGTTGCGCCAACGGGCTTGAACGAGGGGCAAGCCGCGCACCTTGTGCTCATCCGAGCCCAGGTAAGCCGGGGCGACCAGCAAGCCCAGGCCCAGGCTCACGTCCACATCGCCGCGCTGGGGACCGTCACCGCCCATGCCCATGTCCTGAGCGTGGGCGCCTTGGCAGCACCAAGCCAGCGCCACGGCGGCCAGTGCGCTCGAGAGTGAGAGGCGATGCGGGCGGTGGGATTGGTTGGCGGTGGTCATACGCGGGTTCACTGGAAGCGGGATAAGAAAAAGTGGTGGCGCAGTGCTGCCCTCGGTGGAGATTCGGGGCGTGCGGTGCGTCAGCGCCATTGTGTTGGAAGCGGACGGCCTGGCACGGCCTGCACCGCCACAAGGCTCAGAGCGTGCAAGCCATCTGCCATTCGGTGTGGGGCACGCCGGCCACGCGCAGGAAGTCGTGCTCCAGCCCATAGGCCACAAAGCCCAGGCGCTGGTACAGGCGCAGGGCCGGCATGTTGTCGGCGTGCACACCCAGCAGCACGCGGGCCACGCCCCAGGCACGGGCCTCGAGCAGCGCCGCCCGCACCAGCGCCTCGCCGCCACCGTGGCGGCGCGCCGTCGGGTGCACATAAACGCCCCACAGCCACGCCTTGTGCGCCAGCTTGGGCGCTTCTTCACGCCCCAAAGCGACCATGCCGAGCAAGGTGTCGCCACGCCACAAGCCCCATTGGGCATGACCGGGGCGCGGTTGCAGACGTTGTAAAGCTTGGGCGGGGTCGTTCTCGATCGCGCTGTCAGGGCTGGCGCTGAAAGCTTCGGGGTGCGCACGCAATGCGGTCAAGCGCAGGGCTTGGAAGGCTGCAGCGTCGGCGGGCGTCAAGCGGCGCACGACCAAGCCGGATGCCAGCGCCGGTGCGCTGTTGGCCGGCGCGCGTGGGGCATAGGCATGCACACCGTCAAAGTCGGCCTTACCCAAGGGCAAGCCCAACTGGCGCAACAGCGCATGCACCTGCGCGTGGTGGAACAGGTAGTTGGGCAGCGCATAGAGCAAGACAAAGTCTTGCGGTGCGGCTTGGTGGTCAGCGTCACCCGCGCGGTCGTGGCACACAGCCACCACGGGATCGGGTACCTGGCGCCACAAGCTCAGTGCGTGCGCCAAGCGACGTTGCACGCCAGCAGGGCTGTCTGCGGCAGGTCCCCAGGCCACTGGCTTGCCCCCCAGGGCGGCATGGGTGCGCAAAGCCAGGTTCACGGCCACCTCAGCCTGTACCAAAAGCGGCAGCATGTCAGGGGCCAAGCGGGCACCCCAAGCAGCGGCAGGCAGCGCAGACTCAGCGCCCGCCAAAGCGGTGCCCAGGCGCGGCAAATAGGCCTGGAACAGCGCCTGCGCTTGCGCCGCGGGCGTCATCGGATTTCGCGCACCTCGGCGTCAACCACCTCACCCTTGGGCGCCGCCACGCCTCGACCCCCTTGGCCATAGCGACGCCAGGCCTGGGTGCCCCAGGCCTGCGCCTGCGACTGGAACTGCGCACTCCAACGCGGCTTGCGCCGTGTGACCAGCGCCACCACACCCACCACCAGCGCCATCAACAGCCCCAAGGCCAACAGCCCCAGCAGCAACACCAATACGGCAAGCCCAAACACCAGGCGGACGGCGATCTGGACCAAGCTGAGGAGGAAGTTTTTCATGGTGATTGCAAGTTAACGCATGGCGAAGTGAGGCCAGATGTCAAGCTTTTCAAGCTTGGCGTAAGTGCCATGTCACAGTGTCACAGCGCTTTGGCAGGATCCAGCCTGTCGCTCTGAAGGATGCCCCGAATGAACGCCCACCGCTTGCTGTATGTCGAAGACAACCCGGTCAACACCTTGGTCTTGCAAGAGCTGTTGACCAAACGACCTGACATCGAGCTGGTGTGTGAGGAAGACGCGGAGCGAGGTCTGCATCGCGCGAAGAATTGGCTCCCGCAGTTGGTGCTGCTGGACATGCAACTGCCTGACCTGGACGGCTTTGAAGTGCTCAAGCGCCTGCGCGCCGACCCGAGCACAGCCGACCTGCCCTGCATCGCCCTGAGCGCCAACGCGATGCCCGACGACATCGACGCCGCGCTCAAAGCAGGCTTCCACGACTACTGGACCAAGCCGATCAACTTCCAAGCTTTCTATGCGGGCCTGGAAGCGCATTTCCCACGGGCGGCCTGAAGTCGGTCAAGCCGGTAACAAACCCCGGCCCTTGAGCATGGGCTCGATGTGCGGATCGCGGCCTCTAAAGGCGCGGAACGCCGCCCCAGGCTCCACGCTGTTGCCGCTGGCCAAGATGTTTTGCCGCAGCGACTGGGCCGTGGCCGGATCGAACAAGCTGCCGGCTTCGGTGAAGGCGTCAAACGCGTCGCAATCCAATACCTCGGCCCAGAGGTACACGTAGTAGCCACTGGCGTAGCTGTCGCCCACAAACAGGTGCTGAAAGTGCGCCAACCGGTGGTTCATTCCGCAGTCGGCCGGTGCCCCCAGACGCTCCAGCGTGTCGCGCTCGAACGTGGTGATGTCCGGACCTTGCTCTTCTTCCAACGAGTGGATGGCCAAATCGACCAGCGCTGAGGCGGTGTAACGCACCGTCTCGTAACCTTGGTTGAACAACTCGGCGGCTTGGATGCGCTGAACCAGCGTGGCAGGAATGGGTTCGCCCGTTTGCCAGTGACGGGCATGGCGCTGCAGCACCGCCGGGTCGGCGATCCAGTGCTCCATCAGCTGCGAGGGAAGCTCAACGAAATCGCGGAGCACCTGCGTGCCGCTCAGGCGCTCGTAGCGCGTGTCGCTCAACATGCCGTGCAGGCCGTGGCCGAACTCGTGGAACAGGGTGCGCACGTCGTCCAGGCTCAGCAGCGTGGGCTCACCCGGCGCGCCCTTGGCAAAGTTGTTGTTGTTCAGGATCACCGGCGTCTGCCGCCCGCCATTGTGGTGGGCGTAACGCAGGGCGTTCATCCAGGCCCCGCTGCGCTTGCCCACGCGCGCAAAGTTGTCATGCAGGAACACGGCGCGGTGGCTGCCGTCGGCATCCAGCACCTCGTACACCTGCACATCGGGGTGGTAGCGCGGCCAATCGGGGCGAAGCTCGAAACGCAAACCGAAAAGGCGCTGGGCGCAATCGAACATCGCCGCCACCATCGCATCCAGCGGGAAGTAGGGCTTGAGTTCGGCTTCGTCCAGTGCGTACTGGGCCTGGCGCACTTTGTCGGCATAAAAGCGCCAATCCCAAGCTTGCACCGGCTCGGTCAGGCCGTGCGCCAGTGCGGCGCCCTGCACGGCAGTGCGCTCGCGCGCAGTGGCCGTTAGCGCAGCGTCCCACACGCGCATCAGCAGCGCTTGAACGGCTTCTTTGGTTTGCGCCATGGTGTCGGCCAGCGCGTAATCGGCAAAGCTCGCGCAGCCGTGCAGGCGGGCTTGCTCGTTGCGCAGCGTCAAGATTTCTTGGGCAATAGCGCGGTTGTCACTGGAGCCGGCCTGCTCCCCGCGCCCCACCCATGCGCGCCACGCCTGCTCGCGCAAATCGCGCCGCGCCGAGAAGGTCAAGAACGGCACCACGTGCGAGCGCGACAAGGTGACCAGGTGCTCGCCTTCGGCCAAACCGCGCTCGGCAGCCGCCTGGCGCATCACCGCCCGCACAAACGACGGCAAGCCGGCCAGTTCAGCCTCGGTCCGTAACACCAATCGGTAACTGGCCTCATCAGCCAGCACGTTCTGCGCGAATTGGGTGTTGAGCTCGGCCAAACGCTGGACGATGGCCCCGTACCGCGCTTGCGCGCCTGGCTCAAAACGGGCGCCCGAACGAACAGCATCCAGGTGCAAACGCTCGAGCAGACGTGCTTGGTCTGGAGCCAACGCAGCCTGGGCGCGGGTCTGCATCAAGTGGTCCAGACGCGCGAACACAGCGGGATGCATGGCCGCCCAACTGGCATGTGCCGCCAGCGGCGCTGCCATCTCACGTTGCACCGCCTGCAAGGCCGGCGTGGAAGCCGAGGCATTGAGCGTATGGAACAAAGCCTCCACCCTTGCCAACAACCGGCCGCTGGCGTCCAGCGGCACTACCGTGTTGGCAAATGTGGGGGTGGCTGGGTTGCTGCCAATGGCGTCCAGCTCGGCCCGGTGTTCAGCCATGGCCCGCTGGAAGGCCGGTGCGAAATGCGCCGCCTGAACCTCTGCAAACGGCGGCAAGCCCTGCGGCGCGAGCCAGTCTTGCAGCAAGGGATTGCCGGTGTTGCTCATGGCCTTACTTCGGGGCAGCAGCCTTGGCGGCAGCCTTTTCCTTCAGGATGGCCTTCTCGTCGTCTTCGTTGTACGGGCGGTTGCCACATTCGTTGCGCCACAGGTCTTGCTTGTCGCCCACCTTGTCAGCGCGCTCACCCAAAGCGTCTTTGCGCTTGTTGAAGCCATCGATGCGCTGCTCCAGTGCCGCCACCTCGGCCAAGAAGGCGCGCTTGTCAGCGTTGTGCGCGTCGGCTTTGGCGTTGATCGCAGCGACCTCTTTGTCATAGGCCGCTGCGGCTGCAACCCGCTCAGCCTTCTTCATCTTCTCCATCTCGGCCTTCAAGGTTTCGGCTCGCTTGCCTACCGCATCAATTTCAGCCTTGAGGGCCAGTTCGCGCGCGTCGAGCGCTTCGTTGCGGGTCTTGATGGCGTCACGGTCCTTCAGCACGCCCGCACGCTCTTCAGCCAAGATCTTGTCTTCCGCTTCGATGGCCTTGACCTCGGCGGTGTTCTCGTCGTTGCGCACCAAGCAAGCACGCAGCTCATCACGCGTCATCAACTTCGGTTTGGGCTTGGCTGCCGGCGCAGGTGCGGCCGCCGCGGGCTTGGCAGCCGGCTTCGGCGCGGGCTTCGGCGGCGTAGTTTGGGCCGCCAGCGGCAGTGCGAACACAAGGGTCAAAGCAGCAGCGAGATGGGACGGGCGCATGGATCAAACCTTTCAAGGCGCGGGGTGCAAACAGCCGATCATGATGCCATTCCTTTCGTCACAAAAGGTGCAGCTACCCATAATGCCCGCCCCACACCAACCCCTCGGAAGCCCCATGAAAAAGGCCCTCCTCATCACGGCCCTGGCCGCCGCCGCAAGCGCCCACGCCCAGGCTCCTGCAGACCCCTACTTGTGGCTGGAAGATGTGACCGGCGACAAGGCCATGGCGTGGGTGCGTGAGCGCAACGCAGAGACCGAGGCTTTACTCAAAACGCGTCCTGAGTTCAACGCGCTGCGCAACGAGTTGCTTGAGGGCCTCAATGCCCGCGACCGCATCCCGCGCTTCACGCGCATGGGCGACCACATTTACAACCTGTGGACCGATGCCAAGAACAAACGGGGGCTGTGGCGGCGCACCAGCCTGGCCGAGTACGCCAAACCCGATCCGACGTGGGAGCCGGTGCTGGACCTCGACGCGCTGGGCGCAGCAGAGAAGGAAAGCTGGGTGTTCAATGGCGCCACCTGCCTGGCCCCGGCTTACAAGCGCTGCTTGCTGCAACTCAGTCGGGGCGGCGCCGACGCCACCGTCGCACGCGAGTTCGACACCGAAACCAAGGCCTTCGTGAAGGACGGCTTCACGCTGCCAGAGGCCAAATCGCAGCTCGTTTGGCGCGACGAGAACCATGACATCGTGGGCACCGACTTCGGGCCCGGCAGCTTGACCGACTCGGGCT
>CAZAIR010000122.1:0-8169 GCA_964485225.1 uncultured Burkholderiaceae bacterium | reverse complement strand
TGCCCGGCACCGAGGAAGAAAAGATGGGCCCGTGGATGGGCGCGCTGGACGACAACCTGGAGGTGCTGGCGCGCGGCGACGGCGGCAGCGGCGAATGGGGCCGCGCGGCCACTCAGGAGCTGATGCGCAGCAAGGTGCGCATCAAGAGCATGAACTTCATGCGCGGCCGCACCTTCTTGAACAAGTTCGTCATCATTGACGAGGCGCAGAACCTGACCCCGAAGCAGATGAAAACGCTGCTGACGCGGGCGGGCCCCGGCACCAAGATGGTGTGCTTGGGCAACTTGGCGCAGATCGACACGCCTTACCTCACCGAGGGCAGCTCGGGCTTGACCTTTTGCGTCGACCGCTTCAAGGGCTGGGCACACAGCGGCCACATCACCCTGGCGCGCGGTGAACGCTCGCGCTTGGCCGATTTCGCGTCCGAGGTGCTCTGACAGGCGCCCTGCGCACAAAGAAAAAGGGCGCCCCGGGCGCCCTTTTTGCTGCGTATCAGGCCTGATCAGGCTTGGCGGCGGCGGCGCATCAGCAGCACGCCAGCCACACCGGCCAGGGCCAAGCCCAGGGTGGCCGGCTCGGGGATGGCGTTCAGGCGCACGTTGTCGAGCGAGCCACCCAGGCTGTCACTGGTGCCCAGAGCGGCAAAGCTCAGGGTGTTCACGCCAGCGACGGCGCGAACGTTGAAGCTGTGCTCGCTCCACACGTGGGTGCCAGCGCCAGCACCGGTCACATTGGCGATTTGCACGCCGTTCCAATAAGCCGCGATGTGGTTGGACGCGGCGTTGACACCGATTCGGGGCGAGTACTGGAAGCGCAGCAGGTACTGCGAACCCGCGCTCAGGCTGGCAAATGCCTGCGCGATGGTGGAGTTCACCGTGGTGTCGAGCTCGACGAAATTGCTGCCAAGGGCAGCGGTTCCGGTATTGCCGTTGCGCACTTCAATGCCGTTGCCAGCGGTCACGGTCCAGCCTTGCAAGCCGCTGTAGATGGTCCAGGCGCCGGTGCCCAGGGTGGTCGGCGTGGTTTCAAAGCTGCCGTTGACGACCAAGTTGGTCGGGTTGATGGCTTGGGGCGTGGGCACAGCCAGGGCCAGCAGCGGCGTGCTCAACAGAGCCGCGATCAGGTTCTTGCGCATGAAATCGGTTATGAAGTGTGAGAAACAATGGGTTTTGACGCCCCGATAGCCGAACTTTGCCCGCGAGACCCCGGCAAAAGGCGTGAAAACCTCACACATCGCTGGGGTGTGCCCCAACACCCCCTCCAGCCGAGGGGGTCCACGACGGGGCAACGTCGTCTGGCGGCGACAAACCCCGGACGAAGCCTTAGGCGGCGAGCGCCGCTTGCAACGCCGCCAGCGCGCCAGCGTCCTCCATGGTGGACAGGTCGCCGCTATCGCGCCCCTCGCAGGCCGCCTGCATGGCGCGGCGCAACAGCTTGCCGCTGCGGGTTTTGGGCAGCGCGGCGAGCAGCAGCACCCGAGTGGGTCGAGCCACGGCGCCCAACTGCGCATCCACATGCGCTTGCACGCTGGCGGCCAAGCCCTCGCTGGCACCCTTGGGAACCACAAATGCCCAGGGCACTTGGCCTTTCAAAGCATCGGCCACGCCCACCACCGCCACCTCGGCCACTTGGGGGTGGCCGGCGATGCACTCTTCGATCTCGCGCGTGCCCAGGCGGTGGCCGGCGGTGTTGATGACGTCGTCGCTGCGCCCAAGGATGAAGGTGTAGCCATCGGCGTCGCGGGTGGCGATGTCGAAGGTGGAGTAACGGGCCGGGCCGGGCAAGCTGCCCCAATAGGTGTTGACGAAGCGGGCGTCGTCGCGCCACACGGTTTGCAGGCAGCCGGGCGGCAACGGGTAATCGATGGCGAGCACGCCCTTGTGGCCGGGCTCATGCACTTCGGCGCCGGTCTCGGGGTCTACCAGAACGGTTTTGAAGCCAGGCATGGCCACGCCGGGGCTGCCCAAGCGCTCCTGCATGGGCGCCACACCGCGCGCCAGGCTGAGGATGGGCCAGCCGGTTTCGGTTTGCCAGTAGTTGTCGATGACCGGTTTGCCGAGCGCATCGCGGATCCAACGGGCCGTGGGCTCGTCCAGCGGCTCGCCGGCCAGGAACAGGGCGCGCAAGCTGCTCAAGTCGCTTTGGCTCAGGTAAGCCGGATCGGCCTTGCGCAGCACGCGCACCGCCGTGGGGGCGCTGAACATGACGGTGACTTTGTGCTCGGCCACCAAGCGCCACCATACGCCGGCATCGGGACGCACGGGCAGGCCTTCGTAGAGCACCGTGGCCATGCCGGCGATCAGCGGGCCGTAGACGATGTAGCTGTGCCCGACCACCCAGCCGATGTCGCTGGTGCTGAAGTAGGTCTCACCAGCGCGTCCATCAAAGATGTGCTTCATGCTGGCCGCCAGGGCCACGGCGTAGCCGCCCACGTCGCGTTGCACACCTTTCGGCTTGCCCGTGGTGCCGCTGGTGTAGAGCGTGTAGCTGATCTGGTTGCTTTCCAGCGCCGCGCAGGGCACCTGGCGCTGGCCCACACGTGCGCGCTCAGCGGCCCACACCAGGTCGCGCTGGGGGTCGATCTGCAAAGGCGCCAGGCCGCGGTCGATCCAGACCACTCGGCTGGGCTGGTGCTGGCTTTGGCGCAAGGCCTCGGTCAGCAGCGGCTGGTAAGCCGTCACCTTGCCGCCGCGGCTGCCGGCGTCGCAGCTGACGATGAGCTTGGGGCTCGCGTCGTCGATGCGCCCCGCCAGCGAGCCCGACGCAAAGCCGCCGAACACGACCGAGTGGATGGCGCCGATGCGCGCACAAGCCAGCATGGCGAACACCGCCTCGGGCACCATCGGGCAGTAAATGAGCACGCGGTCGCCCTCACCCACCCCGTGGTCGAGCATCACGGCGGCAAAGGCCTGCACTTCGGCCAAGAGCTCGGCGAACGACCAGGTGCGGGTTTGATCGACCTCACTGGAGGCCCAAATCAGGGCCGCCGCATCAGGGCGGGCCGCGGCGTGGCGGTCCACAGCGTTGTGGCACAGGTTGGTGCGTCCGCCCACAAACCAGCAGCTGAACGGCGGCGCGCTGGTATCCAGCACCTGCTGCCAGGGCTCGAACCAATCAATCAGAGCTGCCTGCTCGGCCCAAAAAGCTTCGGGCGACTCGACGGAGCGGCGGTAAAACGCGTCGTACTGACCGGATGGATCGGCAACGGTTAGGGTCATGGGGCCTCCTGGTGCAGCAGATTTTGGGCAGCGCCGCCTGACACCGGCCTGACCGAGCGCCCTCTGAAGACCCCGTGTTTCCCCTGTACTGAGGCAGTGTTTCTCCCAGTTGCTGCGGGTAATTCTGGGTGTCGGCGCTTGACACCCCCCGAACCGGGGCCCCACACTCCGCCCGCCTCGAATTTCTACGGGAACTGGGCCACGTGGCCACAGGCACCGCGCCTTTGAAGTCTCCCGTTCAGCTTCTCCCTCCGTTTTGACGCCTTCCTCGCGCCAGCCCTTCCGTTTTGCCCTGTACCTGGTCATCGCCCTGATGGCCGGCTTTGCGCATGCCCAGCCGGGCGGTCCACCCGGCCCAGAGGCGGCAGAGCCTGTGGCAACGGCGGCCAGCCAAGTCAAACCCAACCCAGCGCCGAAGGGTCTGCAGCAATACCTCCAGTCACAAGGCTGGATTGGCCCGCCAGCTGAGGGCGAGAGCACCGGTTCTGCGTGGCTCAGTGGTGTGCGCGACAGCGCTGGCGCCATGGTGCGCAAGGCCATGGGCTTCCTGGGCGTGCCCTATGTGCGGGGCGGCACCAACAGTGACGAGGGCTTCGACTGCAGCGGCTTTACCCGCTACGTGTTCGAACACAGCGTGGGCTTGATACTGCCACGGCGCGCCGACGAGCAAGCACGCAGCAGCAGCCTTCTGACAGTGCAGCGGGCTGAACTGAAGCCTGGCGACCTGGTGTTCTTCAACACCATGCGCCGCACGTTTTCGCACGTTGGTATCTACCTGGGCGATGGCAAGTTCATCCATGCACCGCGCGCCGGCGCCGTGGTGCGCGTGGAAGACATGCGCGACGCTTACTGGTCGCGCCGCTTCACCGGGGCGCGCCGCGCTCAACCAGCCGACGCCTCCTGAGTGCCCGGATCGGCGACCCCGTAAAGGGCGGCCGGCACAATCAAGGCATGCATGAAACGCGGATCCCCCTGACCCATTTGCGCCCAGCACGCGCCGCGACCTTGCGGCCTGCGACGTCAGGCACCGTGGGCCCAGTAATGGATGCGTTGCATCGACCGCTGCGCGACCTGCGCATCTCTGTCACCGACCGCTGCAACTTCCGCTGCACGTATTGCATGCCCAAGTCGGTGTTCGGGCCGGGGCACAAGTTCCTGCCGCACGGCGACTTGCTGAGCTTTGAAGAAATCACCCGCAGCGCGGCGCTGTTCGCCACGCTGGGCGTGAACAAGCTGCGCATCACCGGCGGCGAGCCCCTGCTGCGCCGCGATCTGGACCGCCTGATCGCCCAGCTTTCGGCACTGCGCACGCCAATCGGGGCGCCGCTGGACCTGACGCTGACCACCAACGCCTCGCTATTGAAGAAGCACGCCGGTGCGCTCAAGGCAGCAGGGTTGCAGCGTGTCAGCATCAGCCTGGACGCGCTGGACGAGGCCGTGTTCCAGCGCATGAACGACATGGACTTCCCGGTACGCAGCGTACTGGAGGGCATCGAGGCGGCGCAGGCTGTGGGCCTGGCGCCCATCAAAGTCAATATGGTGGTGCAGCGCGGGGTGAACGACAGCCAGCTGCTGCCCATGGCCCGGCACTTCCGCCACAGCGGCGTGGTGCTGCGCTTCATCGAATTCATGGACGTGGGCAGCAGCAACGGCTGGCGCCTCGACCAAGTGGTGCCCAGCGCCGAACTGCGCGAGCGCTTGCATGCCGAGCACCCGTTGCACCCGCTGGAGGCGAGCGAGCCCGGCGAAACGGCCGAGCGTTGGGGTTATGACGACGGCGCTGGTGAGGTCGGCTTCATCAGCAGCGTCACCCAAGCGTTTTGCAGCAGCTGCACCCGTGCCCGCCTGAGCACCGATGGGCGCCTTTACACCTGTTTGTTTGCCAGCCAGGGGCTGGACTTGCGGCAGTGGTTGCGCGACCCCGCCTGGACCGACGCACACATCACCACAGCCCTGGCCGACCACTGGGGCCAGCGAACGGACCGCTACTCGGCACTGCGCTTGTCGCAAACCCCCGCCGCCAGCCCAGCGGCGCGGGTCGAGATGAGCTACATCGGCGGCTGATGGACACCCGCGCCACGACAGCCGGCTTGATCTTGGCTGGCGGACGCGGCCTGCGGGTCGGCGGCGCTGACAAAGGCCTGTTGCAACACGGGGCCCAGCAGCTGGTGGACGCCGTGATCGCCCGGCTGCAGCCCCAGGTGGGGCTGCTGGCCATCAGCGCCAACCGCAACACCGCGGCCTATGCCTTGCGCCTGCTGCCCGTGCTCAGCGATGCCGACCCCCAGGCTTTCGACGGCCCGCTGGCCGGCGTGCTGGCGGGCCTGGTCTTTGCGGAAGCCGCGGGTTGCTCATGGCTGCAGATCGCACCCTGCGACAACCCCGTGCTGCCGACCGACCTTTGCGCGCGGTTGCGCGCAGCCGCAGGCCCCGCGCGGGCCGCCTACCCACAAACCGCTCAAGGACCTGAGCCAGCTCATGCCCTGATCAGCGTCAGCGCCGGGCCCGCCGTACAGGCCCTATGGGCACAAGGTGAGCGCAGCCTGCTGCGCACCCTGAGAAGCCTGGAGGCGGTGGCCGTGTGGTGGCCAGAAGCGGCCGACTTCGCCAACCTCAACCACTTGGACGCGGGACAGCCCTGATGCGGCTGCGATGTCGCACTCCCTAGCATGCGCACCATGCTCAGCACCACCACCAAGCCCGCCTCACCCCACGACACCTTGGCAGAGAGCCTGAAGGCCCTGGCCCGACGCGGGGTTCAGCGCCACTTCGAGCCCGGCGCCATCCTCATCCGCGAGGGCGACCACGGCGACTCGTTGTACGTGCTGCTCAGCGGCCGACTGCGGGTGCATGGTGCCGGCGCACAAGCGGGCACCGAGGTCACCTTTGGCTACTGCGAGGCGGGCGACTACGTGGGCGAGATGGGCCTCGACGGCGGTGCGCGCTCGGCCAACGTCACGGCGGTGCTGCCCAGCACCTGTGCCGTGGTCAATCGTCAAGCCCTGCTAGACCACTTGCGTGAAGACCCCGCTTTCGCCCTGGCCATGATGGGCAAAGTGATCCGCCGCATCCGCGCCACCAGCAGTGCGCTGCGCCGGCTCAAACCCGCATTGACCGACTGATCAACGCGGCGCCACCGCCGCCTTGATGCGAGGCAAGGCCGCTTGAGCGGCCGCGCGCCCAGCCGCGATGGCTCGGCTGCGGGCCGTGAAATCGCTGCTGGCCACGCCCGTCAACTCAGGGCGCAACACCACCTCGGCCTCGCGCAATTCCAGCGCGTTGATGCTGCGGCCCATGATGGCCACGGTTTGCATCAGCATGCTGAAAGGGTCCGTCTTGGTCCTGGGGTCAGGGGGTGAACTGATGTCGATGGCGATCACCGCCTCGGCGCCCATTTGGCGGGCAAAGCGCACCGGCACCGGGGCCACCAGGCCGCCGTCCACGAAGGTGCGGCTGCCGATCTCGACCGGCTGGAACACCGCTGGCACGGCGCTACTGGCCCGTACCGCGAGGCCCAAATCACCGCTTTGGAACAGCACCCCGCTGCCGTCGGCCAAGTTGGTGGCCACGATGCCCAGCGGTACAGGCAACTGTTCGATCAAGCGGCCACCGGTTTGCCCGCGCACGTAACGGGCCAGGGCCTCGCCCTTGATCAGCCCGCGAAGCGGAAAGCTCCAGTCGGTGATGGCACCCTCGTCCATCGACTCGGCCAACCGCGCCAATTCGTTGCCGCTTTTGCCGCTGGCATAGAGCGCTGCCACCAAGCTGCCGGCCGAGGTGCCCACTACCAAGTCGGGCTTGATGCCGTTTTCCTCCAGCACTTGGATCACACCGATGTGCGCAAAGCCACGCGCCGCACCTCCGCCCAAAGCCAAGCCAATGCGCGGCGCCTTCAGAACCCTCGGCGGCGGTGTTGGCTCGGCGGAAGGCGGCCCCACCACCGGTGCTGGGCTGGGGCTCAGGTGGGAACAGGCGCCGAGCAGGAGCGAGGCGCCGACCAGCGCAAGGGCGAGAAAGCGGGAATGACGTGGGTGCATGGCGCCCGCATTGTGCGAGGCAGCTAAACTCCCAGGCTTCGCGCGTGCCAACAGGTTCGCGTTGACGAACCCACTTTTTCAGCCAATTCACGGAGCCTCACATGGGCAACAAGATTCAAACCGAGGCCCAGCGCCGCGCCACCCCCCGCCCGAAGGCCCCCAACGGCGTGACCCTCACAACCGGCCGCGGCCAAAAGCGCAGCCTGGAGCGCGGTTCGCACACCCGCAGCAAGAAGAACCCTGGCAAGCGCCCCCACCAAGGCTGAAGCCGGCGGTCCCCTGCCAAACGGCGCCCACCTGGGCGCCGTTGTTGTTTAAGCCCTGCCCGCCCATGATCCGCATCACCGAACTGCGCCTGCCGCTGAACCACGCTGACGACGCCCTGCGCCCCGCAGTGCTGGCGCGCTTGGGTTTGAAGCCTGCCGAGTTGGCCGACTTCACCGTCTTCAAGCGCAGCTACGACGCACGCAAGAAGCGCGAGATCGTGCTCATCTACACGCTGGACTGCACCTTGGCCGACCCGGCTCAGGAAGCCGCGCTGCTGGCGCGCTTTGCGGGTGATGCCCACGTGCGCCCCAGCCCGGACACGCGCTACCAGTTTGTGGGCCAGGCTGCGGCCACCTACTTTGACGACAGCCGTCACTTGCGGCCACTCGTGATTGGCTTCGGCCCCTGTGGCATTTTTGCGGCGCTGATCTTGGCGCAGATGGGCCTGCGCCCGATCGTGCTCGAGCGCGGCAAGGCGGTGCGCGAGCGCACCAAAGACACCTGGGGCCTGTGGCGCCAGCAGGTGCTGCACCCCGAGTCGAACGTCCAGTTCGGCGAAGGCGGCGCAGGCACCTTCTCGGATGGCAAGCTCTGGAGCCAGATCAGCGACCCGCGCCACCTCACGCGCAAGGTGCTGACCGAGTTCG
>CAZAIR010000121.1:0-8171 GCA_964485225.1 uncultured Burkholderiaceae bacterium | reverse complement strand
AGGCCGCCGGCGTGATCCACACCGATTTCGAGCGCGGCTTCATCCGCGCCCAGACCATCGCTTTCGACGACTTCATTGCGTTCAAGGGTGAGCAAGGCGCCAAAGACGCCGGCAAGATGCGCGCCGAGGGCAAGGAGTACGTCGTGAAGGACGGTGATGTGATGAACTTCCTGTTCAACGTCTGATCGGTGCCCGGTTTCGGGGTCGCCGATAAGCGGCGAACCCTGAAACAGCGACACAATCAATCGCAACACGGCTTGGAGACAGCGCAGCAACCATGAGCAACGACCTGGTGGTGTCCAGCGGCAACCCGGCACAAGCCGGGATGGCGCCCAGCAAGCAGTTCCTGACCTTCCGTATCGGTGCCGAGGAGTACGGCATCGATATCTTGAAGGTGCAAGAAATTCGCTCCTACGAAGCGCCAACCCGCATCGCGCACTCACCGCACTTCGTCAAAGGTGTGGTGAACCTGCGCGGCGTGATCGTGCCCATCATGGACATGCGCCTGCGCTTGGGCAATGAAGCCACCTACAACGGCTTCACCGTGGTGATCGTGCTCAACATTGGCAACCGGGTGTTGGGGATGGTGGTCGATTCGGTGTCGGACGTGCTGGAGTTGCCAGTCGATCAGATCAAGGCCGCACCCGAAATCAGCGCCGCCATTGACGCCCGTCACGTGACCGGCCTGGGCAAGATCGGCGACCGGATCCTGATCCTGATCGACATCCACGGCATGGTCACCAGCCCGGAATTCGGCTTGGCCGAGTGAGCTCGGGTTTGCCCTAGCTTAAAGCTATGGGGCCGATTGACAAGCTGTTAGCAGTCTATTGAGGCGAGTGCTAAAGTCGGCAGCATCAGGCCTGATTGGGCCTCGCCGAAAGGTTTCCCGCCATGACTGCTGCCGCTGCGACCGCCCTCACTGTGCGCGACCCTTGGTCGCTGATTCCTGCACTGGGCCACCTTGACGCTTACATCAGCGCCGTCAACCGGCTGCCGATGCTCAAGCCCGAAGAAGAAATCCACTACGCCCGCCAACTCAAAGAAACGGGCGATCTCGACGCCGCCAGCCGCTTGGTGATGTCTCACTTGCGCTTGGTGGTTTCCATCTCTCGCCAGTACGTGGGTTACGGCCTGCCTCAAGGCGACCTGATCCAAGAGGGCAATGTGGGCCTGATGAAGGCCGTGCGCCGCTTCGACCCGGAGCAAGGCGTGCGCTTGGTCAGCTATGCGATGCACTGGATCAAAGCCGAAATCCACGAGTACATCGTCAAAAACTGGCGCCTCGTGAAGGTGGCCACCACCAAGGCTCAGCGCAAGCTGTTCTTCAACCTGCGCAGCATGAAGCACGGCCTGAAGAACCAAGCCGACGACCCGCACCGCCAAGGGCTCAGCGCCGCAGAAATCTCCTTCGTGGCCGAGAAGCTCGATGTCAAGCCCGAAGAGGTCGTCGAAATGGAGATGCGGATGGCGGGGGGCGATGTGGCCCTTGAGCCCCCTGAAGGCGACGACGAGGACGCGCCGATGGCGCCCATCGCCTACCTGGCTGACAGCGCTCAGGAACCCACACAGCGCCTGGAAAACCAAGCCCGCGACCGCATGGCCAGCGATGGCTTGGCGCGCGCCTTGGACTTGCTGGATGCGCGCAGCCGCCACATCGTGGAGTCACGCTGGCTGGCCGTGAACGACGACGCCAGCGGTGGCAAAACGCTGCACGATTTGGCGGCCGAATACGGTGTCAGCGCAGAGCGCATCCGCCAGATCGAGGTGGCCGCCATGAAGAAAATGCGCAAAGCGTTGACAGCCGCCTGAGTTGAATCCGCTCTGCCCAAAGCCCTGCCCAGCAGGGCTTTGTTGTTTCAGCTGGCCTCTTTGAGCAGTTGCTGCAGATCGGCTTTCAAGGCCTGTGGCCCACTGCCGTACCGCGAATAGACGCGCACCCGCCCTTGGGTGTCGAACAGAAACGATGCGGCGGTATGGTCCACCGTGTAGCTATCGGCTGTCTTGCCCGGCACCTTGGCGAAGAAGACCTTGAACTCTTTGGCCACCGCTGCGATCTGCTCAGGCGTTCCGCTCAGGGCCACACCATCGGCACCAAAGTTCGCCATGTAAGCCCTGAGGATGGCTGCGGTGTCGCGCTCAGGGTCCACCGTGATGAAGATGGGCCGAACGCGCTGGCCCTGCTCACCCAACTCTTGCTTGACCAAAGCCAATTCGGCCAAGGTGCTCGGGCACACATCAGGACACTGCGTGAACCCGAAAAAGACCACCAGCACCTGACCCTTGAAGTCGGCGAGCGTGCGGGTCTTGCCGTCCACATCGGTCAGCGAAAAGTCGCGCGCATACGGCGCCCCGGTGATGTCCGCCCCCACAAAACTCGGCTTCTCAGCTGGCGTACAAGCCGCCAGCACGCAACTCGCAGCGAGTGCGAAAACCAGACCGCGACGGTCAACGGGTGAGCCAGGGCGTTGCATAGTGGTCAATCAAAAGCGCAGCAAACAGCGCTGCCAGGTACCAAATCGAGAACCAAAACGTGCGCCGCGCCAGCGCGTCCGAGTAAGCGCGCCACAGGCGGAAGCCGTAGGCGCAAAACGTCAACCCCAGACCCAAGGCAGCGACCAAGTAAATCAACCCACTCATGCCAATCAGGTACGGCAACAAGGTGGCCGCCAACAGCACCCAGGTGTAGAGGAACACCTGCAATCGCGTGAACGCATTGCCATGCGTGACGGGCAGCATTGGCAATCCCGCTTTGGCATATTCCTCCGCCCGGTACAGCGCCAAGGCCCAGAAGTGCGGTGGGGTCCACAAGAAAATGATGAGGCACAGTAACCACGGCTCAGGCCCAAGCTCACCGCGCAGCGCGGCCCACCCCAGCACGGGTGGCATGGCGCCCGAAGCGCCACCGATCACGATGTTCTGGGGCGTGGTGGGCTTCAGGTACACCGTGTAGACGATGGCGTAGCCCACAAAGGTGGCCAGCGTCAGCCATAGAGTCAGGGCGTTCACCCACAGCAGCAACACCAGCGCACCAGCCCCACACAGCAGGGCCGAGAACACCAAGGCCTGCTTCTGGGTCAGCTCGCCGCTGGCAGTTGCACGCCAAGCTGTGCGCTTCATGCGCGCGTCAATGTGGCGCTCCACCAAGCAGTTGAACGCGGCAGCCGCTGCGGCGATCAGCCAAATACCCACCGTGGCGGCCGCAGCCGTACCCCACTGCGCCATGCTGGGCCAGCCCGGTACGGCCAGCGCCATGCCGATCACAGCGCAGAACACGATCAACTGCACCACGCGGGGTTTGGTCAGGGCATAGAACTGGCGCCAACGGCTGACGCCCAGAGGCGCAACCTGCGCCACGCTGTCGCTCATGCCAACCCCTCTTGTTTGCGCACCCAAGAAGCTTGCGCCACCGGCTCGGGGACGGTTCGCAGCCGACACGCGAGCTGTGTGAACACCAGCACCAAGCCTGCGGCACCGCCAATGTGCATCAGTGCAGCCAGCAAGGGCCAGCCCAACACGACATTGGAAATGCCGGACACCAATTGCCACAGCAGCAGTGCCACCAACCACATCGCCCAGCGGCGTGTGGCCGGCGCGCGCAACCGCCACGCCAGGCCGATCACGACCAAGCTCAGCACCACCGCGCCCATGCGGTGCGCAACATGGATGGCGGTCAGCGCCGGGAAACCAATCCAACCACCCTCACCGTCTGTGCCCAAGGCGCGCCAGATACGGAAGCCTTCGGCGAAGTCCATCTGCGGCCACCAACTGCCTTGGCAGGTGGGGAAATCGCGGCACACGAGCACCGCGTAATTCGTGCTCACCCACCCACCCAGAGCCACTTGCGCCACCAAGGCCACCGAAGCCGCAGCCAGCCACCAGCGTGTCGAACTCGATACAGGCAGGTGCACAGGCCGCAGTCGCTCGGCGTGGGCCGCCAACAGCGCCACCAGCCCCAGTCCGAACATCAGATGCAAGGTGACGATGGCGGGGAACAGCTTCATCGTCACCGTCAAGGCGCCAAAGCCGCCCTGCACAAGCACCGCCAACAGCAGGAGCGAAGCCCAGCCGGGGTGCGGCAGATCCTTGGCACGCCACGCCCAGGCCAACACTGCACCCACCAAAATCAAGAAGCCCACCGCCTTGGCCCAGTAGCGGTGCACCATCTCAATCCAGGCTTTGCGCTGGGTGACGGGACCAGTCGGCCGCGCCGCGACCTCAGCAGCAATCTCTTCGCGCGCACCAACAGGACTCGCCGAGCCGTAACAACCCGGCCAATCCGGGCATCCCAGGCCCGAGTCGGTCAGGCGGGTGAAGGCACCAAAAATCACCAGGTCAAAGGTGAGGAACAAGGTGATGAGGGTGAGCGCCCTCAAGCGCTGACGGCGGTCCAGGCGCTGCGTTCGCACAGCCCAAATCCCCAGCGGTACGGCGCCCAAGGCCAGCCCCACCAGCAGCAACTGAACCACCGGCGACCAATCAACCAAGCTGTCCAACATCAGGGACGCCCCGCTTGATCCCAGCTGTTGCTGGCTTTGAGCAAACGCTTCATGTCATCCTTGATCTTCATGGGGTCGGGCTGCGGCGGCGCGCGCCACATCCAACGTCCCATCGGGTCCACCAAGTAGAGGTGGGCGGCCAACGATTGGCCCGTGTCCGGCTTGAGCCACGCCGCCAAGGCTTCCGCCGGCACACGCAACACAGTGGTGGCGGGGGTTGCGGCCAAGGCTTTCTGCAGTGCGGGACTGATGGGCGCGTCATCGGTAACGAACCACACTTTGTCGACACGGTCGCGGTCCCGGCCCTGCATTTCGCGCAACTGGCGCTGCATGTAGAGGTGCGCCTCGCAGCTGCCCACGCATGAGCCCCCATCGACCACCACGATCAGCCATTGGTGACGCAGCGACATCGGATCGACCGGCTGGCCCTGCAGGTCCGTCAGCGGCAAGTTGGCGGGAATGTCGGGCTGGCTCGTGATCAAGTCGCCATAGGCACTGCCGCGCGGCTTGATGACATAAAAGGTCAGGTAAGAGGCGATGACCGGCAAAGCGCACAGCAACACCACGAAGAGCATCATCCAGCGACCACGGCGGGTGCGCTCCAAATCGCTCAGAGCGCGCACGTCGTCGGCGGCCGGCGCTGCGTGCACCGTGAGATCAAGCGGTACGGCGCTGGAATCGGGGGCGGAGGAGTTGGAACCAGACATACAAACCCAGGGTCAAGGCAGACAGTGCGAACCATTGCGCGGCGTAGCCGTGGTGCTTGGCCACACCGAGGTCCGGGGGCGGCCAGTCGCATGCCAAAGGCGCGCAATCGGCTGTTTGCCACAAGACCCACGGCAGCAGCGGCTGGCGCAACTTGGCCGCGCTCGCGGCGAGGTCGAGATTTTGCTTGAGTGGCCCCGAGGCTGCCGCACCCAGGGCATAGGCCCGAGACGCTTGCGGTGCCAAGCGGCCCTGAACCATCACCTCACCAGTGGCGGTTGAAGGCCACGGCGGGGCCTGGTGCGCTCCCGCTGGACGGGCTTGCCAACCCCGCTGAACCCAGATCAATTCAGCTCCCCCTGCCACACGCAGGGGCGTTAGCAAGATGAAGCCGGTTTGACCATTCATCGGTCGGTTGTCCAGCCACAGGTTGTGCTCAGGCAGCCATTCACCACGCAAGAGGGCTGGCCGTTGCGCCCACGCACCCTGAGGATCTCGAATCAAGGCCTGCCCATCCAGGGCGGGCGCGGCTGCAGCCGCGTCCTGCGCAGCCTGCAAAGATTGCTTGGTCGTTGCCCGCTCCAGCTGCCACCAACCCAAACGGGCCGTGATCGCAACAACGACCAAAGCAGCGAAAGCCACCACCCAACGGCGCGCGGCGGAATCAGAAGGCTGCTGCATACTCGGGCGCCATGAACTGGTTCATTTTGGTCGGCCTCATCGGCATCCTGGGCGCCCTCGCTGGCGCCGGGTTTTTCATGCTCAAAAGCGGCGGTGACAAGCGCCCCAACGCCATGGCCAAGGCCCTTGCTGTGCGGGTGGCTTTGTCGGTCACGCTGTTTTCGCTCGTGTGGCTGGCCTACGGCTTGGGCTGGATCGAACCGCGCGGCATTCCCGTCGGGCGCTGAAAAACAAAACGCCGCCCGAGGGCGGCGCCGCGCAGGCACCGGGCCGTAGCCCGGTCGACCTTACATCCAATAGACGACGAAGTAGAGGCCCAGCCACACCACGTCAACGAAGTGCCAATACCAGGCGGCACCTTCGAAGCCAAAGTGACGCTTCGACGTGAAATGGCCCTTCTGCAGACGCAGGGTGATGAACAACAGCATCAACATGCCCACGAACACGTGGAAGCCGTGGAAACCGGTCAGCATGAAGAAGGTGCTGCCGAAGATGCCACTGTCGAGCCGGAGGTTCAAGTCACGGTAGGCGTGCAGGTACTCATAACCCTGGACGACCAGGAAGATCGCACCCAGCACCACCGTCGCCCACATCCAAGTCACCGTCTTCTTGCGGTTGTCTGCCAAGAGCGCATGGTGCGCAATCGTCAAGGTCACACCCGAAGTCAGCAGCAAGGCCGTGTTGATGGTGGGCAGCGGCCAAGGGCCGATGGTCTGAAACGCCTCAACGGTGCCGGCGGGCGAAGCGGTGGCGCCACCGCCAGCGCTGGGCCAAATGGCTTTGAAGTCAGGCCACAACAACGCGTTTTCAGGGTTACCCAATGCCGGTACCGAGTGCACGCGGGCCCAGTACAGCGCGCCAAAGAAGGCGGCGAAGAACATCACCTCAGAGAAGATGAACCAGCTCATGCTCCAGCGGAACGACACGTCGATGCGGTCGCTGTACAGACCGGCCTCGCTCTCGGCAATCGCATCACCGAACCACTGCTTGAGCACAAACAGCCAGAACAGCAAGCCGAAAGCCAGCGAATAAGCACCCCAGCTGTGCCCATTGACCCACTGGCCGGCACCGAGGATGACAAAGAACAGGCCCAGCGAGGCCATCGCCGGGTGGCGCGACGGCCCCGGGACGAAGTAGTACGGCGTGCTGCCGCCAGTCTGAACTGCTCCTGCCATATTGGCTTCTCCTCGTTGGTCTCTGAAACTCTGGCTCAGGCGGCAACGCCGCTGGCAATCACCCATCGCACCAAGGCGACGAGCACAACAACAAACAACGCGGCACCCATCAGGCCCGCGACGATCACATGAACGGGGTTGAGCCGAGCCATATCGGCTTCGTGCTCAGCGCCTTTCCGCACACCAAAAAACGACCATGCCACGGCCCTGAGCGTCTGCCCGAAAGAGCCGGGCCGGCGAGCCGCCTCCCGCAAGGGGTCTTGGCTCATGAACCCACCCGCAAGACAGCCGGCACATCGGAGACAGGGGCTTGCGCCTGCACCACCACCGGCGCTGCGGCCTGGGCCCGCTTGCTACCGCCAGGCACTTCGAAGAAGGTGTACGAGAGGGTGATGGTGTTCACATCCCTCGGCAGCTTCGGGTCGACCACGAAGACAACAGGCCAGCTCTTTTCTTCACCAGGCTGCAGCGTGTACTCGTTGAAGCAGAAGCACTCGTACTTGTGGAAGTGCGCCATGCTTTGCTTCGGTGCGTAGCTGGGGATCGCCTGCGCAGCCATCACACGGTCTTGCTTGTTGCGGAACGTGTACATCACCGTCACCAACTCGCCAGGGTTGACGGTCACGAAGTTGGTGGCAGGTTTGAAGTCCCATGGCCCGCGCGCATTCGCGTCGAACTCGACCGTCACCGTCCGGCTTTTGTCGACCTGCGTGTTGGCCACAACCTCCCGACGCTCCATTTGCGTCAGAACGTTGATGCCCAATGCCTCACAGATCGCCCGGTACAAGGGCACCAGCGCGTAGCCGAAACCAAACATCAAGGCCACCACCACCACCAACTTGCCCACCAGGTGCATGTTGTCGAGGTGCAAGGCGGTACGCCAACGACTTTTGCTCATCCGCCAAAGAACTTCATCTTGACGATGAAGCCCACCGCGAAAGCAAGGGCCACACTGGCCAGGGCAAGCCCGAGCCGAATGTTGGCCTTGCGTTGATCAGTCCGGTTGGACATCAGCCGATCACCTTGGTGGCGGTGGCGTCCAGCTTGGGAGGGGTCTCAAAGGTGTGGAACGGGGCCGGCGACGGCACTTCCCATTCCAGGCCTTCCGCGCCTT
>CAZAIR010000120.1:0-8188 GCA_964485225.1 uncultured Burkholderiaceae bacterium | reverse complement strand
CCTCCAGCAGCAGGTCCTCGCGCAGCGTGCAGCAGATGCAGCCGTTGCTCATCTCGACCATGCGTTCCTCGGTGCGCGACAGGGCGGCCCCGGCCTTGTCGGCACTTTTCTCAACCAGCGAGGCGTCGATGTTGACCTCGCTCATGTCGTTCACGATCACCGCCACCCGCAGGCCCTGGCGGTTGGCCAGCACGTGGTTCAGCAGCGTGGTTTTGCCAGCGCCTAGGAAGCCGGACAGCACGGTGACGGGAAGCGGCGGACGACGCGGTTGAAGACGGGCCATGGTCTCGATGCAAATGAGAGTGCAATATCAATTAGTGTAAATGACATAGCATTCCCAACAGAAAACCGCCGCTCGGCGAGCCTGCGCAGCCCCAACAATCACGCCCATGGAACGAACCACCCGCCAACGCACCGCCATCCGCGATGCCATTGCCAAAGCCGCGCGTCCTCTGTTGCCACAAGAGGTGCTGGACGCTGCACAGCAAGCTGTGCCCGGACTGGGGCTGGCCACGGTCTACCGGAACTTGAAGGCTTTGGTGGAGGAGGGCAGCCTGACGCCTGTGAACCTGCCGGGCGCGAACCAGCGCTTTGAGCTGGTGCATCACCACCATCACCACCACTTCCAGTGCCGCAGCTGTGACCGGGTGTTCGACGTGCATGCCTGCCCCGGTGACCTGACGCGGCTGGCGCCACCGGGGTTCACGGTGGAGGATCACGACCTGACCTTGTACGGGCGCTGTGGCGACTGCGCCGCCCCTGCCGTCAAGCCAGCAGCGAAAGCGCCGTCCAAGGCGCCCGCTGAAGCACCTGCTAAACCAAGGGCGCGCCGCGTCAAGCCCTGAGGGCCAATCAGCGTTTGGGCCAGCGGCTCACAGCTTGTCGTAACGCCACAGCCACAGCGCGTCAATGGCGCTGTCGGTGCCGCTTTGGGCGCGCAGGCGAAGACGCTGTCCGGCGCGGTACACCAACTGCCAGCTGCCGGTGGCGCTGTTGAGGCTGCGCTCGTAGGCCACGCTCCAGCGCCGCCCCAGTTGCGCGCCCAAGCGCAGCGTGGTGCCAGCGTCGTCGTTGTTGTTGACGCTGAATTCGGTCAGCCCCAGCTTGTCCATCAACTGCGCCGCAGGGTTCTCGCCCTCGCCGGCCACCAGCGCCAAGGCCGCGCGCTGCAGCAGGGCGGTGTCGTTGCGCCCCAGCTCCTCGGGCGCCCGGCCCAGCAGCAGCCAAGCCAGTTTGTCGTTGTCGGGCATGTCGGGCTCGCTGTAGAGCCGCACCCGCGGAGTCTGGGCGCTGCCCGTGACTTGCACACCCACGCGGGCTTCGATGTCGGGGCGAAGGGCCAGGATGTCGAGTCGTGGGTTGTCCAGCGCGCCGGTGAAGCGCAGCTCGCCGCTCTCGATGTCCAGCGTCTGCCCGTAGGCTTTGTAGCGGCCACCGCCCAGTTCGATCTTGCCGGTGGTTTGCGCCGTGGCGTTGACGCTGCTGCCCGGGCTGGTTTTGTCGACAAATCGCAGCTCACCCATCAGCCGCGAGGCCAGCCCGCGCCCCTGCAGGCGCAGCGCTTGACCGAGGTTGAAGCGCAGGTCGATGTCGCGCTGTAGCGTGCCCGCTTTGCGCGCTTCGGCGGGGGTTTTGTCGCTCGTGCGGCGCACGTCCACGTCATCGTCCAGGCTGGGGGCGTCGCCTTGGCTGATGTCGAGCAAGCCGCGGTCGGCACTGAACTGGCCGTGCAGTTTCAGCCGCTGGCTGTTGAAGCCCAGCTCGGCCTGTCCCGTGGTCACCAGCTGGCGGTCAAAGCGGTTCAAGAGCCTGAAGGCTTCGGCTTGCACGCGCAGGCTGCCGCTGGGGTTGCGGGGGCTGGCGCTGCCGCCCCAGCTGAGTTCGCCTTCGCCCTTGAGCCAGCCGCCGTCGTCTTTGTCGCCCAAGCCCTGCAACTGGAACTGCGTGAGGCGCAGGCGGTTCTCGCCGAAGCCCAAGCTGACGCTGCCATTGCGCCCCCCCAGGCCACTGGCGGCGTGCTGCAGCCGCTCGATCTGTATGTCGCCCTGGCCCACTAGGTGGGGTGCCGCCAGGCTCCCACTCAAGGTGGCGGCCAGCTTGGCCTTGCCACGGAGTTCCAGGCCTGCGGGCAGCCAAGGGCGAAGCGGGCGCAGCGCGCCGAGCTCGGCCTGCACCCGGCCGGTGAGGTTGAGGCCGCCAGCACCGGTGCGGGCGCTGAGCTGGCTGTTGCCCAGCACGCTGCTTTGCAGACCAAAGTCAGCTTGCCAAGCACCCGCGCTGCTGCGCAGCAGCTTCAACTGCACATCGCGCAACCCAAGGGGGGTGTCGCCCTGGCGCAAGTCACCCAGCGTGCGCGCGCCTTGCAGGCTCAGCTCGGGGGCTTGCGTGCCGGTTTGGCGCAGGCGAAGTTGCAGATCGGTCTGCATATCGCCACGCCAGGCGCTGGTGGGGTCGGCGGCGGCCAGCCATGTGGCGGGTCGCACCTTCCCTTCCAGCGCCAGGTTCAGCTGGCGCGCGGGCCAGCCTTGGGGCCACGCCATGTCGGCCTGCATGATGCGCAGGGCCTCGCCCCACAAACGCACCTGCCCGCCGCGCAGGGCGGCGCTGCTGGGGCTGGCTTCGAAGGTGGTGTCATTCAGGTTGAACCATGCAGCCGCCATGCGGTCAGGTGGCCCCACGCTGAGTTGCAGCGCGGGCCAGGTCCAGCGGCTATCGCCCGCGCTGTGCACCGGCGCCGCGGTTTGCCCTTCCAGGCGCCAAGGCTGCTTGGGATCACCCGGGTTGGCGGGTGGGGCATGGCCCTTGGCGCGCCAAGTCCAGGCTTGGGCGCTGCCACCTTGGGCTTCGGCCGTATCGAGCAGCCAGCCCTCGCCCTGCAGGCCCTTGACCTGCAGGCGTCCAGCGCTGGCAGCCCAGCTCGCGCTGGCTTCGGCCAGTGTCCAGGTGCCGGGTTGCGCGGGCAGTTGCAGCTGCAGTTGCTTGATCTGGGCGCGGAGGGCTTGAAGGCTGGGTTGCGTGGCGTTGCCTCGCAGCTCGGCCTCTCCATCGGTGCTGCCGGCCAGCTGAGGCAGCCATGGTTGCCACCAGGGTTTGAAGCGAGCCAGTTGCGGCGCTTGCCAGCGCAGTTGCTGCACCGACCAGGCGCTGGGCTCGGCCAGCTCGGCGGCTCGACGCGGCGGCGCGGTGCGGCTGCCGCTGGCGCTGAGGCTGAGGCTGAGGCTGAGCTGCGGGGCGGCGGCGCCGGCCTCGGCCGGCACGGCCAGCTGCGCTTGCCATTGCGTCCCGGCGGGCGTGGCCTTCCAACCCGCTTGGCCGGTGAGCGGCAGGCCGGCCCATTGGTTGCCATCCCCCAGTTGCAGCGCTGCGCTGCCCGTCAACTGACTCGGACCTTGTTGCAGCGCCAGCGAGGCATTGGCGTGCAGGCGGCCCGGGGTGGTCCAAGGGGCGACAGCCAGCGGCCAGCCTTGCACCTGGAGCGTGGCCTCGGCCTGCCAGCGGCCAGGTGCGCTGCCAGCCTGCCATTCACCGCGCAGGCTGGCGGTGCCAGGTCCGGCGGTTTGCGTGAGCTCTGCGCTGTCCAGGCTCACGCGCTGGCCCGCGGCGCTGCCTTGCGCTTGCAAGCGCCACGCGCTGAGCAGGGCGCTGGGCTGCAGTGCCCGGGCCTGCACGTCGGTGTTGAACTGCAAAGGGGCTTGGGTGTCGAGCCTCGGTTGGCGCAAGGTCAGTTGCCCAGCCAAGCTCAGGCCGGGCCAGTCTCGGTGCAACTGGCGCAAGTCGCTCAACCGCAGTTGCAGCGGCAGCAGCAGGGCTTGGCCGGTGTGGGGGAGCTTCGTGAGCGGCGCCACGCTGAGACTGCCGGCACTGCTGCTGTGCCGGCCCAAGTCGACCTGCAACTGTTGGAGCTTCAAGGCCTGCCACTGGGCGGGATCCAGTTCCAGCTGCACCAGCAGCGCGCGCAGCGGCCAGCCGCCTTCGTCCAAGCGCAGCGCCTGGGCGTTGCGGGCTTGCAGTTCGATGGCCCAGGGCAGGCCGGATTCGGCAGGCTTGCGGGTGCGCAGGCTCAAGTGGCCGTCCCAAGCGCTGGTGGGGGCATCGGGGTGCAGCAACCGGGTGTCGAGGCCGCTGAAGCGCCCCTCCAGCCCGCGCAGCGGCTGCGCGGCCAGAGGCTGCAGTGCGGCGCTGAGCTGCGCTTGAGCGCCCTGGGCGCCGTGCAGGGCGAGCGTGAGTGGCAATTCATCGAGGCTGCCATCGCCACTCAAGCGCGCATCCAAGGGGGTGGTGCCGGCGCGAAGCGCCTGAGCCTTCAAGCGCAGCTGGCCGCTGGGCTGCAGCTGGAGTTCGGCGCTGACTTGCAGGTCAGCCTGCGGCAGGCGCAAGCCATGCAGCGTGACTTGCAGGGCCTCGGGTGCGCCACCCGCAGCCAGGCTGCCACGCAGGGCTTGCACGGCCACGCCGTCGAGCTGAAGCTGCTCGATGTCGATCTGCGTGAGGCGCAATGGTGTGGGCCAATCCAGGGCTTGCAGCAGCTGTGGGGCGGTGAGCGGCGGCGCGCTGCTGGTGAGGGCGCGCGACTGCACCCGCAGGCGGGTCACGCGCACCTGGGATTGCAGCGCTCCGGACTGCCACCGCAGTGGCGCCAGGTGCACGTCGTCGGCCTCTAGCGTCCAGCCGGGCGCGCTGTGGCGCAGCTGCGCCACGCTCAAGCCGCCCCACACGCTGCCGCTCAAGCCCGTGGCTTGCACGCCGGCGCGCTGGAGCCCCCAGTTCAACACGCTGGCTTGCCCGGCCAAGCCCACCAACACCAGCAGGGTGAGCAGGGCCAGGCCCACCCATGCCCATCGCTTTTGACGTTGCGTCACAGCGCCAGCCCCACGGCAATGTGCAAGCGCCAGCCGCCGCCTTTGGCCGGCTCGCCCCGGGCGACATCGGCCCGCAACAGCCCCACCGGGCTGCGCCAGCGCAGGCCCAGGCCGGCCCCCAGGGCGGGCTTGCGCACATCGCGCCAACCCTGTCCGGCTTGACCGGCGTCAATGAATGCGGCCACGGACAGCCCGTCCAAGCCGGCTACCCAGTCGCGTGGCAGTGGTTGGGTGGCCTCAGCGCTGGCGGTCCAGACCACGCTGCCGCCCACGTCTTCGCCCAAGTTGCTGGGCCCCAAGCTGCGGTAGGTGTACCCGCGCACGCTTTCGTCGCCGCCAGCGCGCCAGCGCAGGCTTTCGGGCACGCCCAGCTCGTCGCGGCTCCAGAGTTGACCGGCTTCCACGCGCCAGTTCAAGCCGCGGCCGCCCTCGAAGGTGCTGAAGTGCTGCCAGCGCCCGTGCAGGCGCAGCAGCGGGCCACTTCGGCGCTCGCCCAGGGCGTCTTGCGAGCGGCTGTAGCCCAGCGCGCTTTGCAGCACCCAGGCGTTGCCGCGGGTGGGCAGGATGACGCTGTCCAGCGCCCGCCATGTGGGGTTCAGGTGCACCAGCACGGCCTGCGCGCGGCGCGCGGCCGTGGCCTCGCCCTGCCGGCTGGACAAACCCTCCAAGGTGACGGCGCGATCCTCGCTGCGGGTTTCGAACACTTGCCCCAAACGCACGGCAACCTGCTGAAACGGCGCTTCCACGTTCAGTTCGCGCTGCCAATGCAGGGCCAGCAGTTCGCGCCGCTGACGGGCTTCTGGGTGGGTGCTGAGCTCCAACTCGGCCGCCTGCGCCTCGCGCCCCAGCGTCAGCTTGGTGCGGCTGCGCAGGGCTCGGCCAAAGGCCTTCCGGTCGATGTGCTCGAACGTGGCACGTTCGCCACTGTTGCTTTGCCAGCCCACGCCCAGGCTGAGCTGCTGCAGCGGGGTTTCTTTCACCCGCACGCGCACCGGCATGCGGTTGCCGGTCAAGCGTTCGGGGTCCAGCTCCACTTGTACGGTGTCAAACAGCCCGGCTTTGAGCAAGCGCTCTTGCGCGTTGAGCAGGCGTTGCTCGGTGTAGGGCTGGCCTTCTTGCAGCCCCAGCAGGGCCAGGGTTCGGGCGTCGTTGTGATGCACCAGGCCCTCGATCTCGATGGCGCCCAAGCGCACGGCGGGGCCGGGGTCCAGCTCCAGCGTCACATCGACGGCATTGGCCTCGGCCTCGACCCGCGCTTCGCTGGCGCGCCAGCGTGCCAGCGGGTGGCCTTGGGCCCGGGCTTGGGCCAGCAAGCCGCGCTTGGCGCCTGCCCACACGTCTTGGTTGAAGGCTTGCCCAACGGTCAACGGCAGCATCGCCTGCCAGGCGCTGAGGGGTTTGCGGTCGGTCTCGGCCTCAGCGTTGGCCGGCGCGTTGGCCTCCGGTTCGGCCAGGCGCAGGTTCAGACTGCGCACGGTGGCCGTGGGGCCGGGCCCCACACGCAGCCGGCCGGCTTCGCAATCCAGCTCGATGGCCTGTGGGTTGAAGTGCCCCAGGGTCTCAAGCAGCCCACGCACTTGCTGTGGCGTGATGCCGCACAGGCGCTGGCGCTCGTCGGCATCCAGCGGGGCGGCGCCTGCGCGCACCAGGGCGCGGGCCAGGTCCAGGTGGCGCTCCAGCGTGCCGCGCACTTCAGTCGGCGCCTCCACGGTCAGCGGGGCGGCTGTCACTGACAGGGGGGCCGCCAAGCCCCACAGCAGCCAAAGGGCCGACCGAGTGCGCAATCCACTCATTTGCTGAGATGCCGCATGGCCGCCTCCAGGCCGGCCAGGGTCAGCGGGTGCATCTGCTGGTGCATCAAGCGCTGAATCAAATCAATGCTTTGCCGGTAGGCCCATACGCCCTGTGGTTCTGGATTGATCCAGACGTGCTTCGGAAAGGCATGGGTCAGGCGGTCCAGCCAGACGCTGCCAGCCTCTTCGTTCATGTACTCGACGCTGCCCCCAGGCTGCAGGATTTCATAGGGGCTCATGGTGGCATCGCCCACGAAGATCAGCTTGTAATCCCGGTTGTATTTGTGGATCAGGTCGTAGGTGCTGGTCTTCTCGGAATGGCGACGCCGGTTGTTTTTCCAGACGTGGTCGTAGACGCAGTTGTGGAAGTAGAAGAACTCCAGGTGCTTGAACTCGCTCTTGACGGCCGAGAACAGTTCCTCGACGCGGTGGATGTGCTCGTCCATGGTGCCGCCCACGTCCATCAGCAGCAGCACCTTGACCTTGTTGTGGCGCTCGGGCCGCATCTTGATGTCGAGCAAGCCGGCGTTGGCGGCCGTGGCCTGGATCGTGTCGTCCAGTGCCAACTCGTCCTCGGCCCCTTCGCGGGCAAAGCGCCGCAGCCGGCGCAGCGCCACTTTGATGTTGCGCGTGCCCAGCTCTTTGCTGTCGTCGTAGTCGCGGTAGCCGCGCTGCTCCCACACCTTCACGGCGGTCTTGTTGCCGCCGCCTTTGCCGATGCGCACGCCGGCCGGGTTCACGCCGCCGTTGCCAAACGGGCTGGTGCCGCCAGTGCCGATCCAGCGGCTGCCACCTTCGTGCCGCTCTTGCTGCTCTTCTAAGCGCTTCTTGAGCGTGTCCATCAGCTCGTCCCAGCCCAGCGCTTCCAGGGCGGCCCGCTGCTCGGGGCTCAGCTCCAGTTTCAGCTGCTGCTTGAGCCAGTCTTCGGGCAGGCTGCGCGCCAGTTCCAGCTGCAGGTCAGCGCCCTTCACATAGGCCGCAAAGGCGCGGTCGAAGCGGTCGTACAGCGCTTCGTCTTTCACCAACACCGTGCGCGCCAGCACATAAAAGTCATCGACCGAGGGGCCGATCACCCCCGCCCGCAGGGCTTCCAGCAGGGTCAGGAACTCTTTGGGCGACACCGGCAAGCGCGCGGCACGCAGGGTGGCGAAAAACGGCAACAACATGGGCATTGATTGTGCCGGCGCATCCCGCTGCTACGCTTTCGCCAACATGGCCAGCAATTTCTCGGAACTGCTACTGGGGTTGATCGCTTTGCAGCAGTTGCTGGCGGGCGGACTTTGGCTTGTGGCGGGCGCCATCAAGTTCGCGCCCAGCGTGCCTGCCCGGCACTGGTCTGCGGCCTCTTTTTGGGCCGCGGCCACCGCGCTGATGGCCCTGTTCGGCGGTGCCTTGGGGGGCGATTGGTACAGCCACCACGTCGCCAGCATGTTGGCTCCGGGCATTTACCTGCTGTTGCGCTTGGGCCTGGAAATCCTGTTTCGTGCCCCCCGCCATGACGGTGAGCACCTGACCGTGATCATCTTGGCCCTGGCC
>CAZAIR010000119.1:2876-8219 GCA_964485225.1 uncultured Burkholderiaceae bacterium | reverse complement strand
GCGCGTTCGTTTCGAACTTGCCGATCGGTCTCTCGCTGGTCCGAGCTTCGAAAGCCCGGTCCGTTGTCGGCAATCACTATGCACACGCGTTCGCAAGCCGCATGCGCACTCACGTCGATGGATGTACCGGCGGGCGTGTGGCGAATCGCGTTGTGGATGAGGTTCAAGATTGCTTGTGACATCAGTGTTTCGTTCGCACGAACCTGAAGCGAACTGAGGAAATTCAAGCAAACTCTCTGGCCCTTCTCTTCCGCCAGCGGCTGCAGGATGCGCACGCAACGACGGAGAACAGTTTCGACGCAAACTACGTCGTTCGCGCGAGACAGGCGACCTTGCCTGGCCTGGGAGAGCAGGTGTATGCCTTCGATGAACTTGTGTATGTGGTCGCACTCTTCCAGCATCGAAGCGACGGCTTCGCGCAGCTGCTCAGGAGAGCTCTCGCGCCGCAACGCCAATTCGCCTACGCAGCGCTGCGCGGCAAGGAGCGTGCGCAATTCATGCGCAGCCCGAGTTGCGAAGCTTGCGTCCGTTCTCGAAGCATGTTTGGGCTTCCGAACCAACCGGAGTGCCCGTCCGGTGAGGAGTGCGCTGACACCGCACAAAGGCAGCAGGAGCAGCGCGCAGCTCACCAGAACGATCTGCAAGTCTGGCCGGGCTGCCGTCCCCAACACAGCAAGACGCGCCCCTTGGAAAAGCACGTCTTCACGCGCCGGATGTGCTGCCGCACAACGCATTCGCCGGTCGTGACCACAACTGACCTCTGCCCGCGGCCCGCCGGTTGGACTCTCGACTGTGAAGGAGTCGGTTTTGGCGCCACGATCGCCGGATCGATCTGTAGAAGACCGCGCCTGCTCGTCTTTCCACCCAGCGTCGACGGGCTTGAGCGTGAAGCCTGTCGAAGCGACCACGGGCGCTCTGTCAAGAGGACCGACCCAACTCGGGCGGTTGGCCTGCTGCTCGCTTCTTCCCTCCGTTTCCACCTGCAGCGCCGCATTCACTCCGACTTGGGACTGCCGCTGCCACAAGTGGAACGTGGCTGCGACGCAAAACACAACCACCAGTGCGGTGGAGGATGCATAGAAGACCAACAACCGCATCGAGTAGCCGCGGAGCAGTTTCTTGACGGCCGCATGGGTCACGTTGGGCCTCGCTCCGACAACATGAAGCCCACTCCACGTACCGTATGGATCAGCGATCGATGCGGAGGAGCGTCGATCTTCTTGCGCAGTCGGCCGATGTGGACATCGATGACGTTGTCCAGGGGCGTGACGCGATTTACGTCCTTCCAGATGTGACGCGCAATCGTGTCGCGCGACACAACGCTGGGCGAGCGCCGCATGAGAAGTTCGATCAATTCGAACTCCAGGACTGTCAACGCGATCGAACAGTTCGCACGTGTCACACTGCGCGATGGCAGATCCATCATCAGGTCGCCGATAGCCAGGCGCAGTGCCATTTCCTTGCGGCCACGCCGCAGCAGTGCCTGGATGCGAGCTTCCAGTTCGGGCATTGAAAACGGCTTTGTTAGGTAGTCATCCGCACCTGTCTGCAAACCCAATACGCGGTCTTCAACGTCACTACGTGCCGAAAGAACTATCGTGAGCAGGTCCGTGTTTCGCATCCGCAGCGCATGCAACACTGCAAGCCCATCCCGCCCTGGCAAGCCGATGTCAAGGATCAGCATGTCGAACCGTTCCTTCGTTGCCGTGAGGAATGCGCTTTCGCCGTTGCTCACATGGACGACCTCGTATCCAGTGGCCGCCAGCGCTTCCCGCACGGCGCCGCCGATTCGTTCGTCGTCTTCCGCAACCAAAACCCTTACGCCCACTTCACTAGGCTCCCCGTTGCAGATTGGCACACGGTGGACCACTTGCGTTTTGAGTCGCCGCCGAACCGCGCTCGTGAGGACCGGAGCGATGGGCTGACTTTGCTTCGTCCTCGGCGACCCACTTGGTTTCTGCAGCTGCGCAGTTGCTCATCGGTAGCTCCGCTGCCGTGAGCGTGATGATTCGAGTCGCGATGGTGCCGGGTGCAGTTCAAGTTGAGCATGCTGAGTCGGCCGACAGAAGTACCATCGTGACGAAGTGCGCTGGCGGAATGCTGGAATGCGAGCCAAACCCAGCCTGGCATCTATCTCCATCGACTGACGACTCGCACCGCCAAAATTCGTCACGCTTCATTGTCGCGATGCTGCGCTTCATGACCGTTTCGAAGCCGTTCCGCATGCGCCGGATCGCAGTCTTCGGCAGCTGCGCCGGTTGCACCAGCTCGAGGAAGAGAACCGCAAGCTCATCTGAGCCTTCGCAACGCGGTGAGTTGGTGCCCGAGCTGATGCCGCGCTTTGGTTGCAGCGAGCGAAACGCGCTGCGCATCGTCAGCATGTCCGCGTCGACTTACCGCTACGATTCGATGAAGCGCGACGAGTCGGTGCTGAAGTTGCAGATCAAGGACATCACCAACACTCGCGTGCACTACGAGCCTGAGAGCGCCGCTTCGAGCTCGACTCAGCAGGCCGGGCAAACCCACCGACAACGCCCGGGGCGCGAGGTTCACTGGACGCTTGCGCCAGGAGTGCCTCAATGCCCATTGGTACCTGTCGCTGGATGACGCGAAGGCCAAGATCGCGGCCTGGCGGACCGAGCAGAGCGAGAGTCGTCCCCACTCAGCGCGAGATTGGGCGACGCCTTCCGGATTCGCCCGCCGTTGCCGGCTGCAGCCGGCAACGGCGACATCGGAGAAGCCGGAAGTGCCTACCTCTGAACACTACTCAATCAGGTACAGAGTCAGCAAACCCCTGGGCTCTAGCTATTTGAGTTCCAGGGGTTGCTCACAGCAGGGACTGCGTACCCCGTTGAGTTGCCCTCGACGGGCTCCACCGGTGGGGTCCCAAAGACCGCCGGCTATACCGCGTCGATGGGATTCTGCGGCGGACTCAGCGGAGCAGGCGGCTTACCGTACTCCGGTGGTTGGGCGTCCACGGGCGGCGCCACTGGCGGCGGCGGCGTCACTGGCGGGGGCGGCGCTACCCCTCCAGGGACGCCAGGAACCGGCTCCTGAACGTCGCGCCAGTTTGCCAGAGTATCGATGGCCAACTTGAGCCCGGCTTCCACCTCACCGACCCGTTGGGATGTTGACGGGTCGAGAGACGGGTTGTTGCGCACTGCGACAAAGAGCAACTCATACGCCGCCTCAAGATCAGCAAACGTTGTTTCGATTTCCCTAGTCCGATCCGGAATATCCTGGCCAGCTTCGAGCAAGCCAATCAGCTTCGAGGCCTTGTCCAACACAGTTTGCGCCCCGCTCAGCGCAGTGAGCAACTCCGGGTTGCCCGTCGCCGGATCGGTGCCGTCGCCACCGGAAGTCAACAGCTCTCCCGCTAGCGTCGCTGCTCCCGCGATGCCCCCCGCGATGCCCCCCACGATGCCACCCACCCCGCCCGCGCCCGCACCCGCACCCGCGCCCGCGCCGCCCGCCCCCGGACCAGAAGGCGGAGGCGGAGGCGGAGCAGGCGGATTCTGCTTCGGCAGCTTCAGATCGCGGTCGTAGGTGCTCTCGTCGGACAGGACGTTGAGCGCGGCTTCCCCCAGATTGCCGCCCAGGTTGGTCACGAGACGGGCCACATATTCGTCCGTGGTCTCGCCATCCAGCATCAGCAGGCTCTTCTTGTTCCCTTGCTGGCTTTGCGGTACCTGCTCGGCAGGGCCGCCCAAAGGATTCTGGGCGTCCTGGGCAACGTCCGAAGTCTCAAGGCCCCCGAAGCTATCCTCCACCGTGAGCCGGGCCGCTTCGTCCATGATCAGGCCGAACAGTCGATCCTTTTGCTCCGTGCTCAAGGCCTCCACACTGTTGAGGCCACGCCCCTTCAGCAAGTCCACAACTGCCTTGGCGGCAGAGGCAGTGCTGATTGCAGTGTTCGCCGTGTCGATCAGCCCGCTGTACTTGGAGAGGTCAACCTGTTCGAGGGTGTCAAGGACCTCCTGCACCGGACCTAGCGCCGGCAGCCCTTCAAGCTGCGACAACAGCGGGGCAAATTCAGTCGGCACCCCCGACGCTTTCGAGTCAGGATCTGTAACGCTCAGCGCCCTGACGGTGGAATCGGGTGGCGCGATCTCTGGATTGTTCGACGTAGTGGCACTGGCGCCGACCGTCGTACCGAGCGCGGCGACCAAGGCCCAATGCTGATAGGTCTGGCCGATTCCCCGCACGATCCTAGCCGGAACCGATTTGGTCCAATGAGTGGGGGGGGAGCCTTCCGCCGGCGGCGGGCCCTCGATCCGTTTTGCCGTGTCCTCGGTGCTCCCCTTGAGACCAAACAAACCGGTTTGCCACGTCACGAGTTGCGCACCGAGCTTCGGAGCCGCGATCGCGCCATCTGCCACGGCTGTCCAATTGCCATTTGCGGCGTTCCTGATCAGTGCGTCAGACCCTGAGGCGCCCACATTGAAGTTGACTCCCCACTCCGAGAGCCGCACCGGATTGTCCGGACTGGGAATGCCCTCCATGCGGCCCCAGCGCAGGTCGACCCAATAGTTTGCGCCCAGCGTCGCGCCTGGGTCCTTTTCCGAAAGGTCACCAATCCCGGTAAGAACGGGAACAGGGAAGTAGGAGCGGGCGCGAAAGCTCTTGTAGTCAGTGTCTTGGCTGGTGGTGCCATTCGGGGGCTTTTCGAAGACCCAAAACTGATTGAAGAGTTTCAGCCGCGAATACGGCCCGGCCAGATCCGTCTGAACGCCTTCTTCACCGTTGGCAAACTGCCCCGAGACGGCACCTGTCCCTCCAACGTCCCATTCATATGTCTTGGCACCCTTGACGACGTGGTCAGCTTTTCCCGTGTACACATCGACCCACTTATCCCCTCCCACGAGGGCCATCTCCACAGTAATCGAACCGCCCGAGTCCCGACTGGCGCGGAACTTGTTGGCTCCGATGCTGAACCCTTCGCTTGTTGCACCGTATCTGTCGACGAATTCCCCTAGATTCGTGATGTTGGGGTCCAGCAGGGACTCGTTGTAGACGTTGTCTAGCCCGCCGCCGTTGGGCACGGGCGTACGCACCGCAGTCCCATAAACTTGAACTGTAACGGTCGTCGCGGGTCCGACTCCGTCGATCCGTTCGGGCGCCTCCGGGCCGCTGGTGGTCGTAGCCCCATCCGGGCCGGCAGTACCATCCACCGGTGCTCCTGGTCTGAAAAGCGAATTGGGATCTGCAGGGACGGAGTTGTAGGGATCCTGAAATCGGAAAAGCGAATTGGGATCTGCAGGGACGGAGTTGTAGGGATCCTGAAACCGGAAAAGCGAATTGGGATCTGCAGGGACGGAGTTGTAGGGATCCTGAAATCGGAAA
>CAZAIR010000119.1:2253-2776 GCA_964485225.1 uncultured Burkholderiaceae bacterium | reverse complement strand
AGCGAATTGGGATCTGCCGGGACGGAGTTCCTGGGATCATCCGGGAAACTCCCCGGCGCATCCGGGACTTGTTTGTACCAGGGCTCATCATCCGGGCCCCTCGCCACCACCCAATCCGGTACGCTTGCACCCCCATCCGGTGAGGCAGGATCCGCCGGTGCGACAGGAGCCGCCGGTGGGCGCTGTACCGGTGTGTAGCCGTCGCTGTAGTCGCCTTCGGCAGGAGTCGACGAGAGGACGCGGCCCCCGGGTATGCCGTCGTCCGTCGCTGTCGAAACGTTGCGGCTAGTCCTGCGATCGGTCGTGCGCAACGTAAGGTCCCGCGCCCTCTCGGCTTCCGGGACGCCCTCCGTCTTCGTGTCCACCTCGCCCGAAGATTTGCGCTCTTCCAGCTGCGACAGGTCACTGAGCAGCGCCCTCTGCAGCTGCTGCGTTGGCTTCGGTTTGTCCTGCGGTTCCTCGGGGGAATCAGGCCGCAGCTTGGCATCCAAACCCTGAATTTTCTCGAGCATCTGACGGTCCA
>CAZAIR010000119.1:0-2153 GCA_964485225.1 uncultured Burkholderiaceae bacterium | reverse complement strand
TCAGGCCGCAGCTTGGCATCCAAACCCTGAATTTTCTCGAGCATCTGACGGTCCAACATGTGCGCTCCTTTTGCATCGGTGTAAGAGCTACATGCCAAGAACTTCTCCAAGTTCAAGGGCTGGTCAACGCTTCTTGAGTGGACACGACGCGAGAGGGATGCCCCACGTGCCCTGCTTCAATGCCGACGGTTCGGCTGTTGCCAGCAGGCTGCTGAAGTACAGGAAGGGGACGCGGCGGGGCAGCACAGCCTGCTAGTTCTCAGGGACTGATGGCACTCGCTCCCGATACCTCTCGAACAGTTGCAGAACCTTCGGCACGTAGGCACGCGTCTCCGGATAGGGCGGTATGCGGCGCCCATACTTGAGCACGGCCCCCTCGCCCGCGTTGTAGGCGGCAAGTGCCAGTTCCCGGCTGCCACCGAACAGGTCGAGCAGATCGCGCAGATATCGAGCACCGACGTCGATGTTGATCGATGGTTCGATCAGGTTGCGTTCGACGCCATAGCGGCGTCCGGTTGCCGGCATGACCTGCATCAGTCCAATCGCACCGACCGGGGAGCGCGCCTGCGGATTGAATGCCGACTCGGCATGCATCACCGCCAGCAGCAAGGCCTGCGGCACGGCATAGGCTCTCGCTGCGGCGGCAGCCAGTTGCACAACGCCCGTAGCCCCGGCGGGCCAGGACAATTGCCCGTAAGTGCCCAGCGTGCTCGCCCGCGGCGGGAACAGCGATGAAGACCGGCGCGGCTGGCTTGGTCGAGGCGCTGGGGAAATGGTCAGATACAGGCGGCTGCCCAGCCCCAGCGGCTCGCTCGAATAGACCGGCAGGCCGCTGCTGGTGGTCGACAAGTAGATTTCGCCGCCGGCAACCGAGCGCTGCGCGACCAGGGGCGCCCCGACCGACAGCAGGCTGCGCAGCAGTGCCGTGCGGCGATTCACGCGTACCCCGTCACCAGGCCCTGCAGCAGGCGCGCCCAACCATCGAGCACGACGAACAGCAGCAACTTGAAGGGAACCGAGATCAGCGTCGGCGACACCATCGTCATCCCCATGGCGAGGACCACGGCGGCGACGATCAAATCGACAATCAGGAACGCGAGGAACAGCATGAATCCGATGCGAAACGCCTCGGAAAGCTCGCTCACCGTAAAGGCCGGCACCAGCACCATCAGGTCGCTCTCGTTCAGCTCTTGAGCACGGGCTTCTGGCCAGATCCGAGCGGCCGTGTTCAAGAAGAAGCGGCGGTCTCTGGGCTGTGAATGCTTCATCAGAAAGCCGCGCAACGGCCCCACCGCCGCGTCTATCACAGGCGCGAGGTCCTCGAACTTCTTGACCGCCGACAGACTCACGCCTCCGCTGCGGAAGTTGTCGCTGGCCTGCATGCCGACAGGCGCCATCACGTAGATGGTGAGCACGATCGCGATGCCATTGAGCACCATGTTGGGCGGCACCTGCTGCAGGCCCAGCGCCTGACGCAGCAAGCCGAGCACGATCACGATCTTGGCGAAGCTAGTCACCATCATGGCCGCAAACGGCACAAGCGCCAGGGCGCCCAGCGCCAGAAAGAGCGGTAGAAGCTCGGTCACGACAACGCCGCTTCAGGGTGCGGGAGCTGGTGATGCGACCGTTGCAGCCACAGAAGCCGCGCGCGGAACTGAAACGATGCGCACGCCAATTCGGTCACCCACCGCCACGAGTTGCCCGAGCGCGATTTGCTGACCGCCACACCACAGCACCACACCGTCACCGTCGATCGCGTGCTGCGTCTCGAACACCTGCCCTGCAGCCAGCGACCGAAGTGCCCCCAGCGGCAACGTCAGGCGCCCCAACTCCACGAGCACGTCGACCATCAATCGGTCCAAGCCGGCATCGTTACCGTCGCCCACAGACCCAGCAGGCACCTGCGACCGCACGCTGATCGCTGCTGCCGCCGCAGTAGCAGCTATCGACTCGGACGTCGCTAGAGGGCTCATGGCATGTCTCCGTTTGGTCAATGAAGGAAGAGGTTCCAGCGCTGCCGCTCGCCTGCGGGCGCGAATGCTACGGGCCCGGACATCAAATTGCAGCGGCACGCCGGCCAGGTCAAAGGCCACATCGTCCCGCCCTGCGACCAAGCCGAGCCGTGCCGCCAACGCATCGCCCGGAAGCAGCGC
>CAZAIR010000118.1:0-8225 GCA_964485225.1 uncultured Burkholderiaceae bacterium | reverse complement strand
GCCACGGAACACATGGGTGATGCGCATATCCCAGTCGTCCACCACCACCGCGAAGTTGTAGGTGGGCACGCCGTCGGTGCGGACGATGATCAAGTCATCGATTTCGCGGTTGTTGATGCGGATCTCGCCCTTGACCACGTCGTTCCACACCACGTCGCCGTCCAGTGGATTCTTGAAGCGGATCACCGGCGCCACGCCAACGGGCGGCGTCGGCAGAACCTTGCCGGGTTCAGGACGCCAGCGGCCGTCGTAGCGGGTCTTCTCGCCCCTCGCCTTCTGGCCTTCGCGCATGGCGTCCAGTTCCTCGGGGGTGGCGTAGCAGCGGTAGGCTTTGCCCTCGGCCAGCAGTTGATCTGCCACGGCTTGGTAGCGCGGCAAGCGTTGCATTTGGTAGACCGGGCCCTCGTCGTAGTCGAGACCCAGCCAGGCCATCGAGGCAAGGATCTGGTCAACCGAGTCCTGGCTGGAGCGGGCGACATCGGTGTCTTCGATGCGCAGGACGAACTGCCCGCCATGGTGGCGCGCGTAGGCCCAGGAATAGAGCGCGGTGCGGGCGGTGCCCAGGTGCAGGAAGCCTGTGGGCGACGGGGCAATGCGGGTGCGGATCATGGGGTCAGCATCTGGCCGAGCTCGGCCTTCAAGTCATCAAGGTGTTCTAGGCCCACCGCCAGGCGGATCAGGCCTTGGCCGATGCCCGCCGCTTGGCGCTGCGCTTCGGTGAGGCGGCCGTGCGAGGTGCTGGCGGGGTGGGTGATGGTGGTTTTGGTGTCGCCCAGGTTGGCGGTGATGGACAGGAAGCGCGTGCGGTCGATGACCGCAAAGGCGCGGGCGCGGTCGGCGGCCGCGTCTTGACCATCGCCCACTTCGAACGACACCACAGCCCCGCCACGGCCGGCCTGCTGGCGCATGGCCAGCGCATGCTGCGGGTGCTGGGTCAAACCGGGGTAGTGGGTGCGTCGCACGCTGGGCTGCGCCTGCAGCCATTCGGCGATGGCTTGCGCATTGGCGCACTGCGCCTTCATCCGGATGTCCAGCGTCTCCAGGCCCTTTAGCACCACCCAGGCGTTGAACGGCGACAACGAAATACCGGCGCTGCGCAGCGTGGGGGTGAAGACTCTTTGCACCAACTCAGCCGATGCGCACAAGGCTCCGGCAATCACACGGCCTTGGCCATCGAGGTACTTGGTGCCGGAGTGGATGACCACGTCGGCGCCCCACTCCACCGGGCGTTGAAGCGCGGGGGTGGCGAAGCAGTTGTCAACGGCGAGCAGCGCACCCGCGGCGTGCGCGATCGTGGCCAAGGCGGCGATGTCGCACACCTCGGTCAACGGGTTGGTCGGCGATTCAGCGATCAGCAATCGCGTGTTGGGCCGCACGGCGGCTTGCCACTCGGCCACGTCGGTTTGCGAGACGAAGCTGGTTTCGACGCCGAACTTGCCCATCTCCGCCTGCAGCAGTTTGATGGTGGAGCCGAACACGCTGCGCGAGCAGATCACGTGGTCGCCGGCCTTCAGCACCCCCATGCACAGCAGCAAGATGGCGCCCATGCCCGAGGCGGTGGCGATGCAGGCTTCCGTGCCCTCCAGCGCCGCCAAGCGACGCTCCATCATGCTCACCGTCGGGTTGGAGAAGCGGGTGTAGACGTAGCCTTCCTCTTCGCCAGAAAAGCGCGCGGCTGCGGTGGCCGCGTTGGGGTGACAGAAGCTGCTGGTGAGGATCAGGGCTTCGCTGTTTTCACCCCAGGGGCTGGCAGGTAGCCCTTCGCGAACGGCCAAGGTATCGCGGTGCAAACCGCTGGGCAGGTGGGATGTCATTCGCGCTCCGATTGCAGGGCCAAACGGCCGCTGTCGGCGCCGTCTTCTTCTTGGCCTTTGGGACGCTGGGCTTGCAGGGCCGCGATCTCGCCGTCGCCGATGTCACCGGTGATGTAGTGGCCGTCAAAGCAGGAGGCCTCAAAGCCGTTCAAACCGGGGCGCAAGGCGGCCACCACGCGCTTCATCGCGTCCACGTCTTGGTAGATCAACGCGTCGGCACCGATGAAGGCGCGGATCTCTTCGTTGGTGCGGCCGTGGGCGATGAGTTCCTCGCGGGTCGGCATGTCGATGCCGTAGACGTTCGGGAAGCGCACCGGCGGCGCGGCGGAGGCCATGTAAACCTTCACGGCGCCCGCTTCGCGGGCCATCTGAACGATCTCTTTCGAAGTGGTGCCGCGCACGATCGAATCGTCAACCAACAACACGCGACGGCCCTTGAACTCTTGCCCGATGGGGTTGAGCTTCTGACGTACCGACTTCTTGCGCGTGCCCTGGCCCGGCATGATGAAGGTGCGACCGACATAGCGGTTTTTGACAAAGCCCTCGCGGTACGGACGGCCGATACGGTGGGCCAGCTGCATGGCCGAGGGACGGCTCGACTCGGGGATGGGAATGACCACATCGATCTCTTGCGGCGGGATGCTCGACAGCACGCGCTGGGCCAGCGTTTCGCCCATGTTCAGGCGGGCTTGGTAAACAGAGACGCCGTCCATCACGGAGTCAGGCCGCGCGAGGTAGACGAACTCGAACATGCAGGGGTTGAGCGACGGCGCGTCGGCACACTGCTGGGTGTGGATCTGGCCTTGCGTGTCGATGAACAGGGCTTCGCCCGGGGCCACATCGCGCTCCAGCTTGAAGCCCGTGCCTTCCAAAGTCACGGACTCGCTGGCCACCATCCACTCACCGTCCTGCCCACGACCAAAGCACAAGGGCCGGATGCCGTAGGGGTCACGAAACGCCAAGATGCCATGACCGGCAATCAGAGCAATGACAGCATAAGAACCGCGCAGACGGCGGTGGACAGCGGTCACGGCCTTGAACACGGCGTCAGGCGTGAGGGTGAGGTCGCGCGCCACACGCTCCAACTCGTGGGCGACAACGTTGATCAGCACCTCGGTGTCGCTCTCGGTGTTGATATGGCGACGGTCGACTGCAAACAGCTCACCGCGCAGGGCTGCGGTGTTGGTGAGGTTGCCGTTATGCACCAACACCAAACCAAACGGGGCATTCACATAAAACGGCTGCGCTTCTTCCTCGCTGTGCGCATTACCGGCCGTGGGGTAACGCACCTGGCCGAGGCCGACATTGCCTGGCAAGGCCCGCATGTTGCGGGTGCGAAAGACGTCGCGCACCATGCCTTTGGCCTTGTGCATGAAGCACTTGGTGCCATCCATGGTCACGATCCCAGCCGCATCCTGGCCTCGGTGCTGCAGCAACAGCAAGCTGTCGTAGAGAAGCTGGTTAACGGGTTGGCGAGACAGAGCCCCAACGATGCCGCACATGGTTACGTTCCTTCAATTTCAATGTCAGGTACCGCCTGCGGCGCTTGACGCTCGAGGAGGCGGTGCAGGTCTTCGGGTAGCAATGGGGACAGCGCCTGCAGGACTGCTGCCGCGGCCGGTCGGGTGTGAGATTCGGTCCAAGCGGGGTGCTGGCGCAGGGGTGTGAAGCCAATCAGAACGGCAACCAGCAGCACCAGGAGCACTCCACGCAGCAGCCCGAAGCCGCTGCCAAGCAGTCGATCTGCCGCCTTGAGCGGCGTGGCATGCAGCAGGGCTCTCAACAATCGAGCCGCCAAGCCACACAACACCAGCACCAGCACAAAGGCCATGACCAAGGCCGCCAGCTCTTGCCAGCCGCCGGGCACCGACTGCGGAGGCAGCCAGCTGGCCACCACGGGCGCCAGAAACGGCGCAGCCAAGTAGGCCAGTACCCAAGCTCCTAGCGACAAAGCCTCGAACACGAAACCCCGCACCGCTCCCACCACCACCGAGACCAGCAGCGCGAACACGATCGCGAGGTCGGTCCAGGTCAGCAGGAACTCACCCTCGGTCATAGGCTCAACACGCTGCCGCCCAAGCCGGCGGCCTTGGCCTGCGCGGCCGCGCGATCGGCTTCGGCACGGTCAGCGAACGGGCCCAGACGTACACGGATGCGGTCACCGTCCTTGGTTTTGGCAACCTGCGCGTAAGTTCTCAGCCCCTTGGCCTCCAGCTTGTTGCGTGCCGCTTGGGCCGACGCTTTGTCGGCGTAAGCCCCCACCTGCACCACGAACCGCCCTTTGTCGGCGACCTTGTCGACGGGTTTGGTTTGCGGCTTGTCTGCAGCCTTTTCAGCTTGAGCAGCGGGAGCCACGCGCGGCTTTACCGAGGGTGCCGACGCCAGGCTGGCCGCAGCATTCACGGGAGTGGGCACAACCGACTCCGGGGTCGGTTCCGACACCGCGCCCACGATGGCGTCTTCGGCCTGTGCCGCCTCAGGCAAGCTGGCGGGCAACGCAGGCGCCGTGATGCGCACAGCCGGTGCGGCATCTTGCGCGGGGATGACGATGGGAAGGTCCATCGGTACGGGTCGCGGCTGGGTTTCAAACACCAGCGGGAAAGCCACCACGCCAATGCCCACCAGCACCGCCGCACCGATCAAACGGTGGCGCGCACGGGCGCGCAACTGCTGCACCTGGTCGGCGTGGTCAGCTTGGGCGTTGGACTTACCCCGCTTGCGTGGGGTGGGATCGGCCGACGCCGATGGCGCCGGCTCGCGCCGGAAAAAGGACTGCAGGCCCATCGGGTGAAAACCGTGGCGCGACGGCTAAATGGCGCTGGTGCGGGCGCCTGAAGCCCCCCGCATGCCGGCCATCACCCCGCCCACGGTGAAGAAAGAACCAAAGGCCACGATTCTATCGGCGGGGTCGGTTTGCGCCTTTGCAGCGGTCAGCGCCGCCATCGGATCCGGGTAGACCTCGACCGTCACATTGGGCGGCAGTTTCAGGGTGGGGCGCAGGCGCTCGAAGCGGGCGGCCAAGTCGGCCGCCGAAGCGGCGCGCGGTGTGGGCAGGTCGCAGAAGTGCCAGTGGTCGATCCACGGTGCGATACGGGTGAACACCTCGTCCAGCGCCTTGTCGCCCATGGCCCCGAACACGGCGTGGGTGCGCGGGCTGAAGCCCATTTGGTCCAGGTTCTGGGCCAGCGTGGCCACCGCATGCGGGTTATGGGCCACATCCAGCACCACGGCAGGTTGGCCGGCCAGCACCTGAAAGCGCCCCACCAACTCCACCAGGGCCAGGCCGCTGCGTACCGCTTGGGCGCTGATGGGCAAGCGCTGGTGCAGCACCTCGAAAGCGGCCAACACACCGGCTGCGTTCAACAGCTGGTTGGCGCCGCGCAAAGCGGGGTAAGCCAGACCGGCATAGCGGCGCTCGCGCCCTTGCCAGCGCCACTGCTGGCGGTCACCGTCGAAGCTGAAATCGCGGCCCGACTGGCGCAGGTCGACGCCCAAGCGGGCGGCTTCGGCGGCGATGCTGGCCGGCGGCACCGGGTCGGAGCACACCGCCGGGCGGCCGGCGCGCAAGATGCCCGCCTTCTCACGGCCGATGCTTTCGCGATCGGGACCCAGGTACTCCATGTGGTCCAAGTCGATGCTGGTGATGACCGACACATCCGGGTCGATGGCGTTCACCGCATCCAGCCGCCCACCCAGGCCCACTTCCAGGATCACGAGGTCCAACGGCTCGGTGCTGAGCCGGCGCAGGATGACCAGGGTCGTGAACTCGAAATAGGTGAGCGTGAGCTCGCCACGTGCGGCCTCAACGGCCTCGAAGTGGGGCAACAGCGACTCGGCGCTGACGCTGGCGCCGCCCACACGGCAGCGCTCTTCAAAGTCCAGAAAGTGCGGCTTGATGTACAGCCCCACGCGGTAACCGGCCTGCAGCGCGATGCTCTCCAGCATGGCGCAGGTGCTGCCCTTGCCGTTGGTTCCGGCCACGGTGATCACCGGCGCCTCAAACTTCAAACCCAAGCGGTCGCGCACCTGATCAACCCGGGCCAGGGTCATGTCGATGGTCTTCGGGTGCAGGCGCTCGCAGTGGGCAAGCCATTCGTTCAGGGTGTGCATGGCGTGGGCATCAAGAAAAAAGGCCAGGCAATGCCTGGCCTTTGCGCAAAGGGAGAAGGTCAGGCCACCGCATCAGCGCTTTGCCGCTGCAGCATGGCCAAACACTTGGCAATGACGGCGCGCAGTTCGCGGCGGTCGGTGATGAAGTCCACCGCACCCTTCTCAAGCAAGAACTCGGCGCGCTGGAAACCCGGGGGCAGCTTTTCGCGCACCGTGTTCTCGATCACGCGCGGGCCAGCAAAGCCGATCAAGGCCTTGGGCTCGGCCACCACGATGTCGCCCACGAAGGCAAAGCTGGCCGACACACCGCCCATGGTCGGGTCGGTCAACACGCTGATGTAGGGCAACTTGGCGCGCGCCAAGGCGCCCAAGGCGGCGTTGCACTTGGCCATTTGCATCAGGCTCAGCAAGCCTTCTTGCATGCGCGCGCCGCCGGTGGCGGTGAAGCAGATGAAGGGGGTCTTTTGCTCGACGGCGGCCATCACACCGCGGGCGAAGCGCTCGCCCACCACCGAGCCCATCGAGCCGCCCATGAACTCGAACTCAAAGCAAGCCACGACAACCGGCACGCTCATCACCGCACCGCCCATGACCACCAGGGCATCGGTCTCGCCGGTGGCTTCCAGCGCTTCTTTCAGGCGTTCGGGGTACTTCTTGTTGTCCTTGAACTTCAGGGCATCGACCGGTATGACCTCTTGGCCGATCTCGTAGCGCCCTTCCCCATCCAAGAACGCATCAAGTCGTGCGCGGGCCCGGATGCGGTGATGGTGCGAGCACTTCGGGCAGACGTTCTGGTTTTGCTCCAGGTCGGCCTTGTAGAGCACGGTTTCACAACTGGGGCACTTGGTCCACAGCCCTTCGGGCACGGTACGGCGGTCGGCCGGGTCGCCTTGCTGAATTTTGGGCGGGAGAAGTTTGTCGAGCCAGCTCATGGGGTGTCCTTGATCGCGTCGAGTGCTTGCCGAATGCCGGCCATGAAGCCTTGCACTGCGGCGGGCGCATTATCCCGCCCCGCGCCTTCCACCAATTGCACCAGGGCGGAACCAATGACGACAGCATCTGCCACCGCTCCCACGGCTTGGGCCGAGGCCGCATCGCGGATGCCGAATCCCACGCCAATCGGGATCTGGATGCGGGCACGTAAACGCGGGAATACCTCGGCCACCGCCGCCACATCGAGGTGACCAGCGCCGGTGACGCCACGCAAACTCACGTAGTAGACGTAGCCACTGGCCAACTCGGCCACCTTGGCGATGCGGGCATCGGACGAGGTGGGCGCCAGCAGGAAGATGGGGTCCAGGCCCTGGGCCTTGAGGGCTTGGGCAAAGGCATCAGCCTCTTCGGGCGGGTAGTCCACCACCAGCACTCCATCCACGCCAGCACTGCGGGCTTGCTCGGCGAAGGCGCTCAGACCCATGCGCTCGATGGGGTTGGCGTAGCCCATCAACACCACGGGCGTGGTGGTGTTGCGGGTGCGGAAGTCGCGCACCAAAGCCAGCACGTCCAGCAGGCGCACCTTGTGCAGCAAGGCCCGCTCGGCAGCACGCTGGATCACCGGACCGTCGGCCATCGGGTCGCTGAACGGCACGCCGAGCTCGATGATGTCGGCGCCCCCGTCCACCAGAGCGTGCATCAGCGCAACGGTGTCGTCAGGGTGTGGGTCGCCGGCCGTGATGAAGGGGATCAGGGCCTTGCGTGGCCCCAGGCCTTGGAAGGTGGCAGCAATGCGGCTCATCGGGCGGCTCCACGGATCAGTTCCACGCCCTTGGCGGCCTCGCCCCGGCAGGAGGGGCGGCAGTAGAAGGTGCTGCCCGACAGGTCCGCCACGGTGCCGATGTCCTTGTCGCCACGCCCGCTCAGGTTGACCAGCAGCACCTGCTCCTTGTCCATGGTCGGCGCCATCTTGATGGCTTGCGCCACCGCATGGCTGCTCTCCAGCGCCGGGATGATGCCCTCGGTGCGGCACAGACGGTGGAAGGCCGACAGGGCCTCGTCGTCGGTGATGGCCACGTACTCGGCGCGGCCGATGTCCTTGAGCCAGGCGTGCTCGGGGCCGACGCCGGGGTAGTCCAGGCCGGCGCTGATCGAGTGCGTCTCAGTGATCTGGCCGTTGTCGTCCTGCAGCAGGTAGGTGCGGTTGCCGTGCAGCACGCCGGGGCTGCCGGCCGAGAGGCTGGCCGCGTGCTTGCCGCTGTCCAGGCCCTGCCCCGCCGCTTCCACGCCGATCAGCCGCACGCCTTCGTGGCGGATGTAGGGGTAGAACAGGCCCATCGCGTTGCTGCCGCCGCCCACGCAGGCGAT
>CAZAIR010000117.1:0-8368 GCA_964485225.1 uncultured Burkholderiaceae bacterium | reverse complement strand
TTTGAGTCGGCCCCCGGGTTGCGAGCACTGCAGGGAACCCCGAAGGGGCGGGGTGTCTGGCGGAGCGCTTTTCCCCCCTTTTGGCAAGACAAAAGGGGGTCCGGGTGCAGGGCGGATAGCGCCTGCGGGCTCTCACTCTGAACACAGCCACTCGCAAGTCCGCGCGACCGCTTCACTTCCTTTGGCCAAGACCAAAGGAACTCCGGGTGCAGGGCGGAAGGCGCCTGCGGGCTCTTTCGAAACCACTACCGACGGCAAGCCGGCACGGCCTTACCAACGCACGGGGCGGTTGCGGCACGCGCCGTCGAGCGTCGCTCCACGGGCCAGAACGCTGTCACCAAGGTGTCACCCACCTTCACGACCATGCACGCCTTCTCGCAACCCCACCCACCCCCACCATGTCCACCCGCCACGCCCCCACCCTGACCGCCCTCGCGGTCGCCCTGACCCTGGCCCTCACCGCCTGCGGCGGCGGCGATGACAACGACAGCGGCTCGGCCGACTTCACGCCCACCACCGTCAAGATGGTCAAGATCGGTGGTTTCGATGGCGGTGCCGTGGGTGCCGCTGAGATCACGGCCTATGACAGCGCCTCCAAGCGCCTGTTCGTGGTCAATGGCGCTAATGGCACCGTGGACGTGCTGGACCTCAGCAACCCCGCCCTGCCGGTGCGCGTGGGCAGCATCGATGTCAGCAGCTTTGGCGCTGGCGTCAACAGCGTGGCCGTGAACGACGGCTTGGTGGCGCTGGCTGTGGAGGCCAACCCCAAGACCTCGCCGGGCACCGTGGCCTTCTACAGTGCCACCACCTTGGCGCTGCTCAACCGTGTCACGGTAGGTGCACAACCCGACATGCTGGTGTTCACGCCCGATGGCAGCCGCGTGCTGACCGCCAACGAAGGCGAGCCCAGCGGTTATGGCGTGCCGGGTGCGGTCGATCCTGAGGGTTCGGTCAGCATCATCACCGTCAACCGCGGCGGCACGCCCACCGTGGCCACGGCCGATTTCCGTGCGTTCAACACCCAGATCGACAGCCTGCGTGCCGCCGGTGTGCGCATCTACGGCCCCGGCGCCAGCGTGGCGCAGGACGTGGAGCCGGAGTACATCACCTTCAGCGCCGACGGCGCCACCGCCTACGTGGCCCTGCAGGAGAACAACGCCATCGCCGTGGTGGATGTGGCTGGCGCCCGCGTCAGCGCCATCCGCCCCTTGGGCTGGAAGGACCACAGCCTGCCCGGCATGGGCATGGACGTGAGCGACGAGGACGGTGGCACGAACACCAACAGCGGCACGCCGCTGATCAAGATCGGCCCCGTGCCCGTGCGTGGCCTGTACCTGCCTGATGCGATTGCGTCCTACACCGTGGGCGGCAAAACCTATTTGGTCAGTGCCAACGAAGGTGACGCCCGTGCCGACTGGCCCGGCTTCAACGAAGAGGCGCGCGTGCGTGCCTACTGCAACAACGGTCTGGACCCCGCCGTGTTCGGTGCCAATGCGGCCAACCTGACCTTCGACTCCAACCTCGGCCGCCTGAACATCACCACCGCGCCCAATGGCAACGACACCGGCAAGAACGCCGCCGGCCAGTGCACGGCGCTGTACTCGTTCGGTGCCCGCTCGTTCACGATCTGGGACGCCAGCACGGTCACGCGGGTGTACGACTCGGGCGAGGACCTGGAGCGCCTGACCACCAGCCTGCCCAATGCGCTGTTCAACGCCAGCAACACCAACAACACGCTGGATTCACGCAGCGCCGCCAAGGGCCCCGAGCCCGAAGGCGTGGTGCTGGGTCAGTTCGGCAGCAAGACGCTGGCCTTCATCGGCCTGGAGCGCGTGGGCGGCGTGGCGGTGTACGACATCACCGACCCGACCAAGCCCGTGTTCATGGATTACCTGAACACCCGCGACGGCGTGAACGGCGACCGCGGCCCCGAAGGCTTGTTGCTGATCCCGGCCGCCAAGTCGCCGAACGGCAAGGCTTTGCTGGTGGTGGGCAACGAGTCCAGCGGCAGCACCGCGATCTTCCAAATCAACACCTTCCGTTGATCGGGAGCCAGGGCGCTTGATCAAGCCGCCCGCAGCAGGCCCGTCGGCGCCAGGCGCAGCCGATTGAGCGGCAGGCTGGGCGGCATGAATGGGGTGGGCGGCTGCAGGCGCAGGCCCACACCCACCATGCGCATCGCGTCCTCGGCGGCGCGGGCCAGCAGCTTGGGGGCTTCGGCAATGGCCTCGTCCAGCGTGCAGGGCCGCTTCAAGATGCTGGCGAAGGCGTCGATGCCCTGCGCGAAGTTGTCCCGTGCGCCTTTGCCCACGGTGCCGGCCAGCGCGATCACGGGCAGGTTCCACCGCTTGGCGCGCTGCGCCACTTCAGCAGGCACCTTGCCGTAAGGGGTTTGCTCGTCAAGGCTGCCCTCGGCGGTGATGACCAGGTCGGCCTGGGCCATCAGGTCGTCGAGCGACAGGTACTGCATCACGATGTCGTAGCGCGGGTGCAAGCGCCCGCCCAGCAAGCCGGCGATGCCAGCGCCCAGGCCGCCCGAGGCCCCAGCGCCGGGTAACTTGGCCACGTCCACCCCTGTGGCCCGGCGGATGGCACTGGCCCAGGTTTCCAGGCCGGCTTCCAGCAACTGCACCTGCACCGGCGTGGCGCCCTTTTGCGGCCCAAAGACACGCGCCACGCCGCGCGGGCCCAGCAGCTGGTTGTGCCAGTTCACGGCGGCATCCAGCTGCAGTTGCTGCAGGCGTGGGTCCAGGCCGCTGAGGTCGATGCGTGCCAGCTTCATCAGCTCGCCGCCGCCGCGGCACAGTTCGTAGCCATCGGCGTCCAGCAGCCGGGCGCCCAGGGCTTGGGCCATGCCGGCGCCGCCGTCGTTGATGCCGGAGTCGCCGCAGCCCAGCAGCAGGCGTTGTGCGCCGGCGTCCAGGGCGGCGCGGATCAGCTCGCCCACACCGAAGCTGCTGGTGTGCATCGGGTTGCGCAGGTTGCGCGGCACCAAGCGCAGGCCGGCTGCGGCGGCCATTTCGATCACGGCCGTGCGGGGTCCGGGGCCGCCCAAAAAGCCGATGTGGGTGTCCACCTGCTGCCCAACGGGGCCGGTCACGGTGACCGCTTCCAACTGCCCTTGGGTGGCGTGCACCAGCGCTTGCGTGAAGCCCTCGCCCCCATCGGCCATCGGCGCCAGCAGCAGCCGCGCGCTGGGCACGGCGCGGTGCACACCCTGGGCGATGCAGGCGCATGCGGCTTCGGCGCTCAGGCTCTCCTTGAAACCGGAGGGGGCGATCAGAACGGTGAGGGCTGGCATGGTGGGCTCCGGGGTGTTGGTTGGGGTTGTGTCACAGAGGCTTCACCACCCCCGCCAGATACCTCAGCCGGGTGCAAATGCTTGCAACAGTGGCGGCCACACCGCCACGGCGAAGCCCCACAGCAGCAAGCCCATGCCCGGCAGCAGGGCCAGCGCCAGGCGCAGCAAGTCGGCTTGGGGCAGCTGGGCTTGGTCGCTGAACAGGGCCACTGGCTTGGCGCTCACCGCAAAGGTTTGGCAAAAGCCGCTGCCCAGCACCAGCACGAAGGCCACCAGGGCTGGATCCAGGCCGAGGGCCGCCATGGGCAGCGTCAGCGTGGGCAGCAGCACCGCCGCGCGTGCGGTGCGCGAGGTGATGAGCAGGTGCGACAGCAATGCCACCATCACCACCAGCAGCCACAACAAGCTCACGGGTGCCTGGGCCAGCCCGGGCAGCATCAGCAAGGCCTGCGCCATGCGGCTGGCGGCACCGCTGCTGACCAAGGCGCCACCCAGTACCAAGGTGGCGGCCATGAACAGCAGCAGGTTCCACTCCACGCCTTGCAGGGCGGCTTTCCAGCTCACACCCGTGAGGCGCGAGCAGGTGGCAGCCAGCGCCGCGGCCAGGGCCACCAGCGGCAAGGGCAGGCCCAGCCAGGGGCTGCACGCCATGGCCAGCAGGCTGGCCGCCACCACGGCGGCGGTGCCGCGCTCGGCCGGGCGCCAGGGCTGGGTGGGCGCGGGCGGCATGTGCAGGGCTTGCGCGCGCGCCGTGCGGGGCACAAACAGGCGCAGCACCAGCTCGGTGGCCAGCAGGCAGCACAGCAGCGCAAAGGGGGCGGCCAGCAGCAACCACGCGCCAAAGCCCGGCTGCCAGCCACTGTGCTGGCGCATCGCGTCCACCGCCAGCAGGTGCGCGCCGGCGCCCAGCAGCGAGGCACCGGCCGACAGCAGGATCACCGTGGGCAGCAGCAAAGCCAGGGCGCGCGGCAAGGGCGCTGGCAGCTGTCCCGCCAGCAGCCGCCACACCGGCAGCAGCAGCGCCGCACGGCCCGAGGTGGAGGGCAGCACGAACGCGGTGGCGGCCACCGCCAGCGTCAGGCGGTAGAGCAGGGCGCGCACGGTGCCGCAGCCGGCCAGGGTGCGCAGCGTGAGCCGCTCGATCAAGCCAGATTGCTGCAGCACCGAGGCCAGCACAAAGCCGCCCAGCAGCAGCACCACCAGGTCGCTGCCCAATGCTTGGTAGAACTGCGCGGCCGGCACCACGCCCAGGGCCAGCAGGCTCAAGGCTGCCACCAGGGCGATCACGGTGTCGTCCCAGGGGGTCAGCGTCCAGCCCAGCAGGGCCAGACCGAAAACCCCGAGCGCCAGCCGTGCGGGCAGGGGCCAGCCGGCGGTGGCCACGACCAAGATGGCCAGCCCCGCAGCGGCCATGGCCCAAGCGGCGGCAGCGCGGGCGCTCACCGCCAGCCAGCCACTTGGTGGCCGCGGCGCTCTAGGCAGTGTTCAACCTGGTTTTCGTACACCTCATCGGGGGCATCCCAATCGAGCAGGAGCTTCAAGCCCACCGCCGTGGCGCCACCCGCGGCTGCGCCGCGCGCACGCTGCCACACGTCTTTGCTGCGGCTGACGCTGGCGGCCACGGCGGTGCCCACGAAGGCGATGCCGGCCACCTTCGCGGTTTGCTGGGCCGCTTTGGCGCTCCCTGCACCCTTGGGGGCGTGCAGCGCGTTGCGGCCTACCCGCTCATCGGCGAGCTTCAGGCAATGAGCCACATCGGTCTTGGCTCGGGCTTGCAGCTCGGGAGTGGGGGCAGCCTCGCCCGCGATCAGCACCGGCTGGGTGCTGGCGCAGGCCACCAGCAGGGGCAGCAGCAAGAAGGGAAGCAGGCGGCTTGGGAGGCGGTTGGCACAGGGCATGGCGGGCTCTCTAGAAGTGAATCGGTGGTGAACAGAGCGCGGCCCGCCCCACCTTGATACGCCCGCCTGCGTTGTGTGTATCTCGCATGTATCAAAGCGCGACCTGCGGCCTCTGTGGCGCCATGACGCCCCATTTGCACCCTGAATCCCGCAGCACCAAGCCCGCCTCTTTGGGCGCTTGGGGCCTGCGAAGTGAATCGCACAGCGGGCCCCCGGCGCGCCGTTCGGCTGGCACCATGCGCTACCTCACTCCCAGGCCGCGCTCATCTGTGCTGGACGACGATTGCCCTGACGCTGAACTGATCGGCCGCTGCCGCCAGGGCCAGCAGCTGGCGTGGGCGACCTTGGTGCGGCGCTACCAGCGTCTCATCTACACCGTGGTGCTGCGCGCTGGCTTGGCGGAGGACCACGCGGCCGAGGTGTTCCAGGCCACCTTTGTGCGCCTGCATGAGCACCTGCACCGCCTGCGCGAGCCCGAGCACCTGCGCGCTTGGCTCGTGACCACCGCCAAACGCGAAATGCTGCTGTTGCGCGAGCGTCTGGCTCGCAACCTGGCCTTGCATGGCGATGACGGTGAACTCACCCCAGCCGGGCGCGCCCTGGAGGAGAGCCCCGACACCGACCCTTTGCCCGAGGAGCAACTCAGTCAGCTGCAGCAGTCGCAGCGCTTGCAGCGCGCACTGGGCCGGCTCGATGGCCGCTCCCAGCGCTGGGCCGAGCTGCTGTTCTTGCAAGAGGAGCCGCTCTCGTACGGCGAGGTGGCTGCCTTGATGCAGGTGCCCATTGGTTCCATCGGCCCCACCCGCGCTCGGCTGCTCGACAAACTCCGCAAATTGCTGAGCGAGGATTTGTAATGAATCTGTATCACCCCCAGCCCTCGCCCCTCTGTGCCGACAAGGATGCCAACCGAGACACCGCCATGAGCTGCCCCTCCGCCTCTTTGACTCCAACTGATTTGAGCCTCAGCGACGACAACACGCTGGTTGCTGCGCTGCGCGTCAGCCGCGAACTGGTGAGTGCGCCGCCGGCCTTGGTTGACGCTGCGATCGCCCTGTTCAAGCCCCACGTCACCCAAGCCGCCCCCAGCCTGCTGCAGCGCTTGCAAGGCCTGTTGCAGTTCGACAGCCAGTTGCACCTGGCCCCTGGCGTGCGCAGCTTGGCCACGTCCTCGGCGGTGCGGCAGTTGGTGTTCACCGCGCCGGGTTGTGATGTGGACCTGCGCATCGAGCACCTGCCTGGCCAAGAACCGAACCAGGTGCGGGTGACCGGGCAATTGCTGGGCCCCAAGCCCGATGTGCATGCCGTGTTGCGCGTGGGCGAGCACCTGTGGCGCACCCATTGCGACGAGCTCAGTGAGTTCCGCTTTGACACCGTGCTGGCGGGTGACACCTTGCTCTCGCTGCAGGGTCCCGGCTGGGAGCTGTGCCTGCCCTTGTTCGATACCTCGTCTTGATGGAGCTGGACGCCGAGCAACAGGCCGCCTGCGTACCCTGGGCGGCCCAGCTACAGGCGGCACTGGATGGCGGGCCTGTGCCTGCTGTGCCAGAGCCCTTGTGGCGCAGCTTGGCTTGGTACCTGAAGAACCTTGCGCAATCAGCTTGGAGCCTAGAGCCTCTTCGCGTGCCCCGGCACGCACAGGCCCTGCACCTGCTGCTGCCCGATGCCAACGCGCCGGAAGAGCTGCTGGCGCTGCGCGACTGGGCCGACGGTCTGGCCCACTTGGCACAAGGTCGCTGCGAGGCCGCATTGGTGCCGCTGCGCCAAGCCGGTGTGCGCTTCCAGCGCAGCGGCTTGGCGCTGGCGGCAGCTCAAACCCGCGTGCCCTGCACCGTGGCACTGGGCCTGCTCGGACGTCCGGCCGAGGCCTTGGCCGAGGCCGAACAGGCCTTGGCCCAGTTCGTCGCCTTGGGCGACGAGCGCGCTGCGGGCAAGTTGGAGCTGAACATCGGCACCCTGCTGCTGCGCGATGAGCGCGCCGAACCCGCCTGTGCCCACTACCGCCGCGCGGCCGTGCGCTTTGCCCGCGTTGGTGATGTCGAGCTCTCGGTGCTGGCCGATATCGGCTTGGCCAATGCCCTGACGCAGCGTTGTGAGTTGCTGGAAGCCAGTTTTGTCAACGAGCGGGCCCGGCGCCGCGCCCAGGCCCAAGGCCTGACCCTGCTGACCGCCCAGGCCGAGGCCGCCATCGGCCGCATCGCCCTGCAGCGCGGCGACCCCGCCACCGCCTTGCCACCGCTGGCCCGTGCGCGCGACCTGTTGGCCCAAGGCGGCGCCGCCCCCCAAAGGCTGCTGGAGGCCGACGAAGCCCTGGCCGATGCGCATGCCGCCGCTGGCCTAGCCCCCGAGGCCGAAGCCATGTTCGAGCGCTTGGCCCGCGACGCGGAGGCACTGGGCGCCAGCCGCGAAACCCAGCGCGCATTGCTGCGCCGGGCACGGCTGCTGACCCGCCTGCAGCGCAGCGCTCACGCCCTCACCGTGCTGGCCCAGTTGGAGGCGACCCCGCTGCCTGCGGCCTTGAAGGCGCAACGCTTGATGGCCCAAGCCGAGGCCTCGGGCCTTGCCGAGGATGCTGCCTTGGCAGCGCAAGCGCTGGAACACGCCGAACTGCCCAGTTTGGCGCTCGAGGCCCGGCTGCTTCAGGCCCATCGGCAGGGCGCCTCACCCGACCAGTGGCGACAGTTGCTGGAAGCCACCGGTGCCATACCGGGTCTGCATGCGCGGGCCCGGCTGTTGCGTGCACAAGCTTTGCTCGCTGAGGGTCAGTCTGCGCTTGCAGCTGCCGATCTGGATGCAGCGCTTGACTGGGCTGGCGCCCAACGTCAGGCGCTTTTGTTGGATGAGTTCCGCAGCGCCAGTGACCGCGAGCACGACCATGCCGCTCGTCTGCGCTTGCGTTTAGCCCGCCAAGCAGGTGAGGGCGATGAGGCCTTGTTCGTTCGCATTGAACGGCTGCGCAGCCAAGCGTTGCCGCCGCTGCGTGCCCAGTCGGCTCCGTCCGTCGAGGCCGAGGCCATGCGCCAAGCCTTGTTGGCTGCTCAAGCGCGCAGCCATGCTGCCAGCCAGTCTGGCGATCTAGCGCGCTGGCAACAGCTGCTGCAAACCCAGCGCCGCCTGGAGGCAGCCTGGCTGGAGCACTGGCGCCGAGCAGCCCTCAGCGATGACAGCGCCA
>CAZAIR010000116.1:8029-8555 GCA_964485225.1 uncultured Burkholderiaceae bacterium | reverse complement strand
TCGTTCTCAAAAGCCGTCCCATCCGGCCAGTGACGAAATTCACGAAACGCCCGACTAAAGTCCACCCCGTTGTCGTCGAGATAGGTGCAGCAGGTGGCGTGAAAAAAATCACGCGCAAAACCAGACCCCGTCCAAGTTGCCCATGTCCCCTTGCCCAGCCTGCACAAGCAACAGCCCGCAGGCCGACAAACTGAATACCGAAGTACCCATGAACACCAAAACCACATTCAAACAGAACCGCAAGGGCTCACTCAGGCAAGTGCCTGGAGCCATGTTGCTGGCTGCGCTGGCCGCTTGCGGCGGTGGTGGCGGTGGCAGCGAGCCCACGGCGAGCCGCGACGTGAGCAGCCCCAACATGGTCGCCCCCGGCTCCAGCCCGGGCTTCATCAACGTGGGCACGACCCCGCCCAACAACGTTGTCACTGCACCAGCACCAGCACCAGCACCTGCTCCTGCTCCTGCTCCTGCTCCTGCTCCTGCTCCTGCTCCGGCCCCGGCTCCCAACGGATCGTCGCCGTTCAGTTGC
>CAZAIR010000116.1:0-8019 GCA_964485225.1 uncultured Burkholderiaceae bacterium | reverse complement strand
GTTGCGCCACAGGTGCCATCACCTGCGTGGAAGTCGTCTCCACCAGCGCACAGGCACAAGCCTCCGTGCCCGTGACGTTTGGTCAGCCGTTCAAGGCGGGCGACTGGAAGCACGCCACGCAAGGTCTCGTGGCACGCGACAACATGAATGCCGTGGTGCCCATGCAGGCCGACGAGATTTCATCTCACCGCGACGGGTCGGCGCGCTTTGCAGTCATCAACGCCAAACTCACCGGCCTTCAGCCTGGCGAGAAGCGAATCATCAACTTGTTCACAGGCGCCAGCAGCGCAGCCCCCCAGGTCTTGCCCGCCAATCCGGCTTGGAACCTGTCGCTGGAGGCGAAGATTTTCAACCAGCAAGTCACCCAGGTGAACTTCGGTGATCGAAGCGGCCACACCGATGGCACACCGTTCCTGGTGGGTGAGAAGATCACCATGACGATCACGGGCCCCACCACCGAGAGCTTTCAGTTGACGATCGACTCGTCCACTGCCGGCGGCGGCTACGCCACTCTGACGAAGATTGCAGAAGCCTTTCAGCAGTTGGTCAACAGCCAGAGCTCAACCTACCTGGGCGAGAAGATTGGCGGGGGCTACGAGAAGCTGTGGCTGAGGACCAAGAACCCATCCCAGGGCGCATTCCAGGTCAGCTTCAGCTACAGCGGGCAAGCCAAGATCACTCAGGTCAATCAATCCAATTACCAGGCTCCGCAGACGTGGACCGTCAACGGTCAGGATCTGCTGAAACAGCAGATCACCCTGGCCAACGCCAGCCAGTCCAGCGCGCTGCGTCGCTTCCATGGTCCGGTAGCTTCAGAGTTCAAACTGGCGATTCCATTCAAGAACGCGTCCACTGGCGCGGCGCACGATTTCCTCACCGCTCGCCTCGATGCACGGATGTTCGAGGCGGGCCAAAGCTCTCGCACAAACGTCATCATCGAGAACAACTGGACGTACAAAGCCAACCCCAAAAACATCACGTACGAGATGACGTTCAAGGTGAACGGCTCCACCGTGCATCAGCAACCCATCTTCACCCACTACCACCACGCACGCTGGCAAAAGGTGGTGTGGACCGGGGTGGAGCCCAAGCTGCAACTGCGGCACAACATGCGCTACTTCCTGGACAGTCGCGCGGTGTGGAACTACGACTTGAGCATTCGAATCCCCGAAGCGACCTTGGCAGCGGAGGCATCCAGCTTGGCGCAGGCGCGTGCGGCGCAGGCGGCTTACGGACCGATGGGCAACGCACTTCTGAACCCCAGTTTCAGTGCGACGGGGGGCCGCCCGGAAATCGGCCCGCTTCCCAAATGGACTGCTCAATACCTGATCTCGCAGGACGAGCGAGCACGCGCCAGCATGATGGCGGTGGCCGACGCTGCCGCAGCTGCGCCGATCCACTACCGTGACGAGAACACCGACAGTCCAATCAACACGATCGCGAATCCCAATCTCTCGATCTATTTCGAAACCACAAATCCCCCCGCAAGCACCGATCCGACCATCTGGGGCCCCGATACGGCTCATCAGGGTTCGTATGTGTATGTCCCCTATCTTTTGACGGGCGACAATTTCTACCTTGATGAAGCCATGTTCTGGGCTACCTGGAACGTGTTTTCAATGCCCGCCAGCTACCGCTCCAATGAAAAGAGCCTGATCAATCGCCAGCAGGTTCGCGGCTCAGCGTGGGCATTGCGATCAATTGGCGAGGCATACCGCATGCTGCCCGACAACCACAACATGAAGGCCTACTTCAGGACAGTGTTGGACAACAACCTCGCATGGTTCAAAGAGAACTATGTGACCAACCGCCTGGGCTCACCCATGGGCGCCATCCAGCATGGAGGTGCTGGTGAAACCCCTCCTTGGCAAAACGACTTCGTGGGCACTGTGATTGCGTTGCTCGCCGAGAACAACGAGCCCCATGCCAAGGAGGCACACGATTGGTTCAGCCAGTTCAACGTTGGGCGTTTCATGAACGATGCCAACGGCTTCTGCGCCGCTCGTGCTCCTGGTTACTACTGGTTCAACGCCGACGCGCAGGGTACCTACTACACCACGTGGAGCCAGCTGTACGCCAGGAACTACGCAGCCGATGTGGGCAAGGCTTGCAACAGCCTCACGGTGACCGAGGGATACCCCCACATGGCCAGCGGTTACGCAGCCTACGCACGTGGCATGCTGGGCGCCGCTGCAGGCGCTCAGGCATCAGGCGCTGCAGCGGCCTATACCAAGTGGAAGACCATGACGCCTCTGATGGACGCCGAATTGGCCAAGGAACCCAACTGGGCCATCGTGCCGCGCTGAAGCAGCCGAACCATCAGTACGCCGGCGCGGCCGCTTTCACCGCGCTGGCGTACACCGCTTCGTAAACAGCGACGCTGTTTTTCCAGTTGCGCTCCTCGCACACGAAGCGCTCGCCATTCACTTTCAGCCGTTGCTGCAAATCGACGTTGGACAACAGCTGCTGCACCGCCTGGACCAGAGCACCCACATCGTCTGCGCTGAAGAGAACCCCGGTCTCGCCGTGCTGCACCAGCTCGCGGTGCCCCCCCACGTTGGAGGCAACGAACACCCTGCGCTGCGCCATGGCCTCCAGCGGCTTGAGCGGGGTCACGGTTTCGGTGAGCCGCAGCGACTTGCGCGGGTACACCAGCAAGTCGATCACCGAGTAATAGCGCTCGACTTCTGAAAACGGAACCTTGCCCGTGAACACGACCGCGTGCTGCAAACCGAGTGATTCGGCCAGGGCCCGCAGGGCCTGCTCTTGCTGTCCCCCACCCACCAAAAGCAGCTTCATGGCCGGGTCTTGCACCAGCAAACCCGGCATGGCACGAATCGCAAGGTCAAGCCCTTCGTAGTCGTAGAACGAACCGATAAACCCCAGCGTGTGACCTGCTTGCAAACCGTGTTTGTCAGCCAGGGCCGTATCACGGGCCGTGGGCTGCGCAAACCGCTCATGCTCCACAGCATTGGGCACCACCGCCACTGGCTGGCTGCAGAGTTGCCGCGCCTCGATGTCGGCGCGAAGCCCCTCGCAAATGGCCACCACGCGGTGGGCACGCTTGAACACGTGGTTTTCCAGGGCTCGGGTAAGCCGGTAACGCAGGCCGTGCTCGCTGCTGGTGCCTTGGTCCACAGCTGCGTCTTCCCAGAAGGCTCGCACCTCGTACACCAGCGGCAACCCAAAGCGCCTGGCGGCCCAATAAGCGGCCACGCCATTGAGCGCTGGCGAGTGGGCGTGGACCACGTCGGGGCGCAACTCGGGTATGAGCGTGCGCAGGCGTTGGTACATCAACCAGATGCTCCAGAACTGGCGCACCACCGGCAGGCGGGCGGGCCATGAAGGACGGTCCCAGGTTCGGTGAAACGTGAGACCAGACACAGCTTCGGAACAGTCGGATGTCGAGCCCTGGCGCGGTCCGGTCATGGGCAGCACTTGCCAGCCTCGCGCCAGCTGTTCCTGCAAGATTGCCCAGCTTCGTGTGGCGTAGCCGTCTTGAACAGGAACCGAATGGTCAAAAACGTGGAGGATTTTCATGGCCGTGTCTGAGCAGAAATGGCATCAGCGCGCTCGCTTGAGGCGCCTGTGCAGACCACTCAACGAGAGGCCATATCGGTGCTTGAAAAAGAGATAGGCCAAGCCTTTGGCGTGACGCAGTGTGAAGCTGTTGATACCCAACCCCTTCGGGCGCGATATTTCCTGGGCATCGTGCACCACCGACACATCTGGGAGGTAGTGCACCTCATAGCCCGCCGCCCAGATGCGGATGCAATAGTCCACATCTTCTGGCGAATAAAAGATGCGTTCATCCAGCAGGCCGGTGCGCTGCACAGCCTCTCGGCTGAGCATCCAGCAGGCCGAGATGGCGTAATCCACCGGCCCCGAGCTGGCGGGCGGCTCACGCTGCTCCAGCTGTTTCAAGGCCACCAGGCGCTGAAACTTTCGCCCGATGGTGGGAAACACGTCAACACTGAGCTGGAACCTGCCGTCTGGGTAGATGAGCTTTGGTGCAACGAGTCCAACCCGTGGGTTTGCTTGCTGGTATTGAAGCAGCGCAGTGAGTGCCTGCGGATTCATGTAGGCATCTGAATCGAGCACCAGCACGCAAGCACCCAGCGCTTTGCGCAACGCAATGTTGCGCGAGCGGGTGGTACCCGTGTTGTGCGGCAGGTAGGTGACTTGCAGCACGTGCCCCACCTCCTGCTCCAGCGCCTTCAATATCTCCACACTGCCATCGACAGACCCGTTTTCGATCACCAGGATTTCGAGCGACAGGCCCGCAGCGTCCCGGCTGTGCAGCAAGCTGCGAACGCACTTCTCGATGTAGCGCTTTGAATTGAACGACAGCACGACAGCAGAGACATCCATGCGCTTGACCTCAGGACTTTGCTTGAACGATTGAAGAAAACAACTCGCACTGCCGCCGGGTCGTGTCTTCCCAGGAAAAAAGCTCGGCGTAGGCCCGCACCTGCGCCTGCGTGGGGCAATTTGCCAGCAGGTCGGTCAGTGCGCTGTGCAGGTGATCAACATCGCGCACATCGGCCAGACGGCCAGCCTGCGCACTGGCCACCACCTCAGGCGTGCCATTGACCCGGGTGGCCACCACCGGGGTGCCGCAGGCCATGGCTTCCAGCAGCACGTTGGCCCAGCCCTCCCGGCTGGACGCCAACACCAGTGCATTGGCAGCGCTGTAGTACGCCTTGAGGTTTTCGTTGGGTTGCGAGCCCGCAAACATCACCCGGTCCTGAACACCCAACGACTGGGCAAGCGACCGCAGCCGCTCCAGCCAAGGGCCAGAGCCCACCACCACAAGATGGGCCGATGGCCAACGAGACAACAGCTCGATCACGAGGTGGTGGCCTTTGACCTCCACCAGGTGCCCCACCGACACCAGCACCAAACCCTGGGCAGGCAAGCCCAATTGCCGGCGCGCATCTTCGCGGTCCATGACGTTGAATCGCACGAGGTCGACCCCGTTGCGCAAGGTGTGGCTCTTGCCGGGCGACGCACCCAACTCAACCATCTGGTCCACCAAATCGGTGCAAACGCCGATGTTGGCGGCAGACTCTTTGAGTGCCTTGCGAATCAGGCGGTTGGGCTTGGCGAACTGGCGATAGAGCGTGATGTCTGAACCCCGCGCCGTGCACACAAAGGGCTTGCCCAGTTTGCGGGCAATGATGGCCGCCGCCACGCCGTCGGGATAGAAAAAATGGGCGTCAATGAGATCGAAATCAAACCCGTCGCGAATCAGCTTGCGAATGGTGGGCAAAGCACCTGCCGCCAGCACATACGGCGCGATGTTTTGGCCAACCTTGGGCGGCAACAGGTAGCGCGGGTGGTGCACCTGCACGCCGTTGCGCAACTCGCTCGCTGGCGTGGCCGCCATGCGAGCCCAGGCACCAAACGCCGGGTGTGTGAACGGAAACCAAGGCACCGGCGCAACCACCTGGGTTTCCACCTGCCCACTCTTGAGCAGTTCACGCAGCCTGGTTTCGACAAAGATGCCGTGCACCTGTCTGGCACTGCTCGGATAGAGGGTGGAAAAAAGCAGGGTCTTGATCATCTGGCTCACGCAATCGGCCTGAACGGTTCGATGACCCCGGATCACCCTGCCCGCTGACTTGACAGCCACCCGGCTGGGCGACCAGCGCGGATTGTAGGGGAATGACATGCACATTCAGGTGAACAACGGCACACATGAAGCCAGAAGTACGCAGCCATTTCAAACCTGCGTGCGAGAATGCCCGCGACCCCTCCTGCACCCGATGAACCAGCTTCACACACCCGATTGCCAGGCCACCGAAGCGCCACCATCAGACCCGGTTGCACCGGGTGAGCGGCTCCAACAAATCCGCCTGCAGGGCCAGCGAGTCTCGCGCGCCATTGGCGCCGCAAAAAAGAACAACCAGGACATCAGCGAGCTGCTGGAACAGCGCCGATTGCTGAGCCTGCAAGAGCAAGCTCTGACCAAGCCGTCGCAGAACGAAGACACGCCTGCCCAGCAACTTGCAACGCAACAAACAAGCACCGGAACACCGAGCCCGCCCCAGCCCGAGGCACAGGCGCCAGACAACGTGGAAGTGGTCCCGCTCGCGCAAGCCGATGTGGACGCCTGGGATCGCTATGTGGGCCAGCATCCCCAAGCCTCCAGCTACCACCTGAGCGCCTGGCGGCAGATATGCCACCAGGCGTTTGGCCACACCAGTCACCACCTGATGGCCAAACGAGCGGGCCGCACCGTGGGGGTGCTCCCGCTGGTGCAACTGCAGAGCGTGCTGTTTGGCAACTTCCTTGTGTCGATGCCTTTTTTGAACTACGGCGGCGTGCTGGCTGACGACAACGGCGCGCGACAAGCACTGCTGGGTCAGGCCGTGAAGCTGGCTGGCGAACTGGGCTGCAGCCACATGGAGCTGAGGGAAACCAGCCCCAGCACAACCTGGCCCATGAAAACCGACAAGGTTTCCATGTGGCTGGACTTGCCCGACACCCCGGAGGCCCTGTGGTCCCAACTGGGCAGTAAGCTGCGAGCGCAGATCAAAAAAGGGCTTGGTCACGGCCTTGCCTTCGAGATCGGCGGCGTGAAGCTGCTTGACGACTTCTACCGGGTGTTCTCAACCAATATGCGCGACCTGGGAACCCCGGTTTACGCCAAACGCTTCTTTGAAATCATCCTGAACGAAGCGCCGGGCCTTCCACAGCTGGTGGTGGGACGAAACGCTCAAGGCAAACCGGTTGCAGGCGCCCTTGTGCTGCGGCATGGCCAACGCATGGAAGTGCCCTGGGCCTCAACATTGCGCAAAGCCAACACCCTCAACGCCAACATGGCGCTGTACTGGACCATGCTCAGTCACGCGTGCGAAGCGGGTTGCTCGACTTTCGATTTCGGCCGGTCTACGGTGGATGCGACGACCCATCGGTTCAAGAAGCAATGGGGGGCGCAGGCGGTGCCGCTGTACTGGCACTACTGGACGGCTGATGGGCAGGACGTGCCCCAGATCAACCCCAGCAATTCCAAGTACAGAATGGCAATTGCTGCCTGGAAACGTTTGCCGGTGGCGCTCGCCAACCAACTGGGCCCGCACATTTCAATGGCAATCCCTTGACCATCATGACGCGCACCTCCAAGATCTCCACTTGCGTCTTTCTGGTGCCATGGAATGATGCCGGCCAGCGAAAACAAAGGTCTGGTCCTTTGCCTTGTTTGATCTACGCCCGACTTGCTTCAAGCGTGGCAACGGCTTGGATTGCCTGAGCGCTCTCTCCTCAATCCCAAAAACACGAAAAACACGAACGGAAACTCAATGAATTGGGAAGTTATCAAGAAAAAAGAGGGGAAAAATGGAACCGGCAACTGGAGTGGGTTTGATCTCCCGCTCGACGAGGTCATGGACGCTGCAAGCAATTGGAAACGGCAGGTTGGCAACGAACAGAAGCTGTGGCTCTGCTGGAACATCTCCCACCGCTGGTCTTTGCTGCAACAACGCATGGTGCTGGAAGCGGGATGGACGCCAGTGGTCGGGTACGACCCCAACTGCCAACCGGAAAGATTGAGCACGTTGCCTGGTGCCATATTCGTCGACTTCAGCAAAGAACTCGGACTCAAAGCCGTATGGCCCCATTTTCCGTTGGAATTCGCATTTTTGTGGGCCCCAAAACTTGCGTTTTGGCACGCGGATCTTTTGATGCCCATGGACAAGATGCACAAGTTTGCCGCACAGTTTGATGCGCTGGAAAACGGTCAAATGGCTGCGGTGCATTCAACCGGTGGTTTGAGGCATTTCTTCAATCGCAAAACTCACCGCTATTGGGAACTGTTGGGCTGCACGACAGAGGCCGCCAGTCGGGATCAATTCGAGAAAGGGTGTGGCTGGTGGAGGAATTTTCATTCCCATCCCAACGGCCCCGCCAACGAAAAGGCCGAACGCGCAGCATATTGGTACGACAGCGGTGTTGGGATTTCGTATTGGGAGCAGCGCTACAAAAAACGTGTGATTCGCTTGAATGAACGGGAACTCA
>CAZAIR010000115.1:0-8641 GCA_964485225.1 uncultured Burkholderiaceae bacterium | reverse complement strand
AGACAAAAGGAACTCCGGGTGCAGGGCGGAAGGCGCCTGCGGGCTCTCACTCAAACCGCGCAACAACCGAAGAGCGCGCCGTTCAACCCCGCACTGCAATCGGGAAGGCGCACCAACTCACGCCAAGGCCACCGCCTTCACCCCCAACCGCCCCATCAACCCATGCGTCAACCGGTTCACCAACCCATAGATGCTCAACTGCGGGTTGGCGCCAATGCTGGTCGGGAACAAGCTCCCGTCGTGCACTGACAGGCCTTCGAGCTGCCAGTGCTGACCGTCCGGGCGCGTCACGCCCTGCTCGGGGCTGCTGGCCATGCCGCAGCCGCCCATCACGTGGGCGCTGACGACCCGCGTGAGCAGGGGCTGCATCGGCAGCTGGGCAATGCCCGCACGGGCCTCGGCCCAGCTGGTGTAGCCGGGCGCCAGTTCGTGCACCGGTTGCACGGTGGTGGCGCCGGCGGCGAACTGCAGCTCGGCCATGCTCAGCAGGCTGCGGCGCACCGCCTCCATCACCGGGGCGTTGAGGGGGTAGTCCAGCTCGGGGCTGCCGTCGCCCTTCAAGCGCACCGTGCCACCCTGGCTCTCGGGGTGGAAGCCGTCGCGCAGCAGGGCCAGCAGCACCTGGCTGTGCGGGAACTGGCGCATCTGCGCCAGCTGGGCCTCGCCAAAGCCGGCCATGGTGGTGGCCATGATGACGGGGTGGATGGGCGCGGCTTCGAGCTTGTAGCCCAGCGGGCCGTCGATGGGCTGGGTGCCCAGGAAGTGGTCGGAGTACACCGTTTGCGGCGCGCCCGCCCAGCCGGCAATCGCTTCCTTGAAGGTGGCGGCCGACACCGAGGTGGGGTGCAAGAAGGTGCGGCGGCCCAGGCGGCTGTGGGGGTCAGGTGCCTCTGAGCGCAGCAGAAATGCGGGTGAGTTGATGGCGCCGCCGGCCAGCACCACGTGCCGGGCGGTGACGGTGCAGCTGGCGCCCGTGGGGCTGCCGTTGAGGCCCACGGCCAAGCAGCGCACGCCTTGCACCCTCTGCCCGGTGCCGATCAGCAGGCTGTGCGCACGTGTTTGCACCAGCATCTGCGCGCCAGCGTCCAGCGCGGCGGGCAGGGTGGTGGTGAGCATGCTTTGCTTGGCGTTGGTGGGGCAGCCCATGCCGCAGGAGCCCAGGTTCCAGCAGCCCTTGACGTTGCGGCGGATCAGCGGGGCTTCGATGCCCATCGCCTTGGCGCCGCGCGCCAGCACGGCGTTGTTGGGGTTGGGGTCGGTCAACCAGTCGCCCACGTTCACGCGGGCTTCGGCCTGGTCGAACCAGGGCGCCATCGCTTCAGGGCTGAAATCGGTCAGGCCAAAGCGTTCGGCCCAGAACTGCAGCGTGGGCGCAGGCGTCCGGAAGCTGCTGGTCCAGTTGATGGTGGTGCTGCCGCCCACGCAGCGCCCTTGCAAGATGTTGATGGCCTTGTCGGCGGTTTTGCGGCCGGCGGCGTCTTGGTAAAGCTGGGGGTAGGCGTCGCTCTCGCGCTGCTTGAAGTCGCTGCTGCTGCGCAGCGGGCCTTCTTCGATCACCACCACGCTCAAGCCGGCGCGCGCCAGCATCTCGGCGGTGATGCCACCGCCGGCACCGCTGCCGATCACGGCCACGTCCACCGTCAGGCGCTCGGGCAGGGGGGCGTGCTCGGCGCCGAAGACTTTCCAGCCCCGCGCCAGGCCAGCGCGGATGGGATCGGGCAGGCTGCTCATATCGCAATCGGGCCGGGGTAGCCCAGCAGGGTCCAGGTGTCGGGCTCTGCGTAGCGCAAGCCGCAGTGCAGCTCGCGCAGGCCGAAGTAGGCCTGCTGCCGCAAGCTGATGCGGCTGGTGCGCATGGCTTGCAGCGCGGCGCGCAGGGTGTCCATCGGCAGCTCGTGCAGCGCGGTGGTGTGGCCGAACAGCCCTAAGCGGCCGGCGCTGTTGGTGGTCAGGCTCAGCAGCAGGGCCAGCTCTTCGCGCACGGCGGGTTGCAGGGTGGCCACCAGGGCCTCAAAGGCATCAAGGTGGCGGTTCAGCGCCGCGGCATCGGCGGGCAGGGCGTCGGCCAGCAGCGCGCGGGCCAGGGCGCCCATGGCCAAGCGGCCTTCGGGGGTGAGCTTGGCGGTGCCGGCCACCCAGCCGGGCTTCCAGCCGGCGGCCACGCCGCCCCCAATGCCCAGCACCACGGCGCTGGCGGCGCCGAGCTTGAGCCAAGCGCGGCGCTGCATCAGGCGATCCGCTTCAGCACGCCCAGCAGCTGGTTGAACACCGCGCCGTAGGGGGGGTAGAACAGCTTGGTGGCGGCCAGCGCCGGGTTGTTGAAGATGGGCTTGCGGTGGCTGAAGGTGTTGAAGCCCCACTCACCGTGGTACGCCCCTTGGCCGCTGGCGCCCACGCCGCCGAAGGGCAGGTCTTCTTGGGCCAGGTGCCACAGGCAGTCGTTGATCGTCACGCCGCCCGAGTGGGTGGCCTTCAGCAAGCGCTCGCGGCCTGGGTTGTCGGCGCCGAACCAGTACAGCGCCAGCGGGCGCTCGCCTTGCTGGATGGTGCAGATGGCCTCTTCCAGCTCCACATAGCCCACGATGGGCAGCACCGGGCCGAAGATCTCTTCGCGCATCAGCTGCATCTGGGGCGTGGTGTCCAGCACCACGGTGGGCACCAGCTTGCGGCTCTTCACACCCAAGCGCTCTTTGTGGGTGGGCATCAGCCGTGCGCCCAAAGATTCAGCCTCTTCCAGCATGGCCTTCAGGCGGGCGTGGTGGCGCGGCGTGGCGATGGCGCTGTAGTCGGGGTTCTTGGCCAGCGTGGGGTACAGGCGCCGGATCGCAGCCACCAGGGCTTCGGCCAGCGGCTCCACCATGGCGTGCGGGGCCAGGATGTAGTCGGGCGCCACACAGGTTTGGCCGGCGTTGAGCAACTTGCCAAAGGCCAGGCGCTCGGCGGTTTGCTCGATGTCGGCGCTGGCGTCCACCACGGCCGGGCTTTTGCCGCCCAGCTCCAGGGTGACCGGCGTGAGGTTGGCGGCCGCCGCCTTGGCCACTTCGCGGCCTACGGGGGTGGAGCCGGTGAAGAACAGGTGGTTGAACGGCAGGCTGGCGAACTGGCGCGCCACGCCGGCATCGCCCTGCACCACGGTGAACTCTTCAGGGCTGAAGTGCGCGGCCACGGCCTGCGCCAGCACGGCCGAGGTGCGGGGGGTGAGCTCGCTGGGCTTGAGCATCACGCGGTTGCCCGCGGCCAGCGCGGCCATGGCGGGCGCCAGGGCCAGCTGCACCGGGTAGTTCCAGGGGCTGATGACGCCCACCACACCCAGCGGCTGCGGCATCAGCTGGTTGCTGCCCGGCAAAAAGTGCAGCGCCGTGGGCATGCGGCGCGGGTTCATCCAGCTTTTGAGGTGGCGCAGCGTGTGCTTCAGGCCGGCCTCCAGCATCAACAGCTCGGCCAAACGGGTCTCGTGGGCGCTGCGGTGGCTGAAGTCGGCATTCACGGCCTCGATGAAGGCGTCATGGTGCGTGTTCAGCAGCGATCGCAGGCGCTCCAGGCGCTCGCGGCGCACGGCCAGGGTCGGGAAGGTCTCGCGTTGGAAAGCGGCAGATTGGGCTTGCAGCTGCAGGTGCAGTTGCTCAGTGAGCGAGGTATCCATGGGGCGCCAGCGGCCAGGCCGCGTGAGGGAAAGATCGATAGCGTGCACGCTAACGGTGCGGGCCCCGGCACCAAGGCAGGGCTTGCCCTGCGTTAGAGCAGGGCTTCTAAAGCATGCTGGCCGTGCCTGTGCGCCAGTTCACGGCGCGTTGGCGGCGGCCCGGGCGTTTCAGAGCCGCTTCCGCGCTCAGAATGGCGCATGAACATGCTTTGGAACCGGGTTGGGGCGTTGATGTGGGCTTGCGCCGTTTGGGCCACCAGCCCCGCGGTCTCGGCCGCGACGGTCACCCCGGCTGCCAGCCCCCCTGAGAAGGTGCTGCAAGTGGCCACCGGCGAGTTCCCGCCCTATGCCACCGCCAGCCGAGCCGACCAAGGCATTGCCCTGCACGTGGTGCGGCGCGCTTTTGAGCTGGCGGGCTACCGGGTGCAGTACACCTTTTTGCCCTGGTCGCGGGCGCAGATCGAGACGCGCAACGGCCAGTGGGATGCATCGGCCCATTGGGGCGCCTCGCCCGAGCGGCGCGAGATGTTCTTGCTCAGCGACAACATCCTGACCGAGCAATGGCAGATGGTTCACCGGCGCGACACCCCGCTGCAGTGGTCCACGCTGGCCGATTTGCAGCCCTACACCCTGGGCCTGGTGCGTGACTACACCTACACGCCCGAGCTGTGGGTCGAGGCGCGCGCCGGCCGCTTGCGTCACGAGAGCCCAGCCAACGACGTGTCCAGCCTGCGCATGCTGTTGCTGGGGCGCATTGACGTGCTGCCCATCGAGCGCAATGTGGCTTGCGACATCTTGGCCAAGCAATTCACCGCTGCTGAGCGCGACAAGCTCATGGCCCACCCCAAGCGCATGACCGACAGCTTCACCACCCACGTGCTGTTCCCGCCCCAAAAGCCCGGCAGCGAAGCTTTGCGCCAAGCCTTCAACCGCGGCCTCAAGCAGCTGCGCGACAGCGGGGAGCACCGGCGGCTGGTGTCGGCCGGGGGCGAGTGCCCGGCCGACTGGCCGTCCAGCCGCTGAGCGGATCGCCTCAAAGGGCGGCGCCGGGTGTTGGGTGGCCAGTTGCGAGCCCCGGCGCTTGACCCTTTGCCGTGTGGGTGCGGCGCCGCTCCCTAAAGTCGCTGGCACCGTGAACCCCGAAGCCCCTTTCATCCCCTACTTTGAGCAGCTGCCTGCGGCGCTTGCCGAGGGCGGGGATGCGGAGCTGGCGCGCACGCAGCCCCACGCAGCGCTGGCCTTGGCCTGGCACGCGCGGCAGTTGGCGCCACAGCGCGCCAAGGCCTTGTTGGCCAGCCTGAGGGATGCTCCGCTCAGTGCGGTAGACCGGGCCCGCATCCAGTTGGTGGAGGCGGAATGGGCCTACCTGCACGGCGATCTGGCAGGGGCCTCGGCCGCGGTGGAGGCGCTGCACCGCTGGGCTGAGCCCTTCGATGCCCCCGCCTTCAAAGCCGACCTCTGCTTGTTGGAGCGCCTGTTGTGCAACGCGCGGGGCGAGGCCGCACAGGCCCAAGCCTGGGTGTTGCAGGCCCAGGGCCATGCCGAGCGCGCGGGTGACCCCGTTCGCACGCACATCGCCCTGTTGTTTGTGGTGTTTGAAGACACCTTGAGAGACGCCAAGGCCAGTGAGCAGCAGTGGGGCCCGACGCTGGCGCGTTTGTGCCAGCCCACTGCGCCAGCGGTGAGCGTCAGCTTGGCGGTGATGAACCAGGGGGTGCTGCATTACTGCCAAGGCCGACCTGACAAGGCGGCGTTGGCGCTGTCTGAGGCCTTCGACAAGCTGGTGGCCACCGGTCAAGCCCTGACGGCCGTGGTGTGTGCCGGCAACGTGGCCAGTGCCTTGGAGGACATGCAGGATGCCGAGGCGGCGCTGAGCTGGGCGCAGCGCGGCATGGCGCTGGCCCGCACCATCGGCTTCCCGGTGCCGCTGGGCCTGGCGCTGTACCGGGTGGCTGAGCGCTTGCGGGGCCTGGGACGGCTCGACCTGGCCTTGGACCAGCTGCTGGAGGCACAGCGCCTGCTGAAGCCTTTCCGGCAGGGGCGCAACCACCTGCTGGTCTTGATCGAGCTGGGTCATGTGGCCGTCGCGCGTGGCGACTTTGCTGCGGCGCGCGCGCATTACGCCGTCGCCCTGCGCTCTGCTGCCGATTTGGCGGCGGTCGACCTGCTGGCCACCATCTGGCAAGGGTTGTCGCAGGCTGCACGCGGTGCTGGCGATCTGGATGCCGCCGAGCAAGCGGCCGAACAGGCCTTGGCGCTGGCCCAGCAACTGGATCGCCCGGTGCGCCAGGCCGAGGCCCAGATGGCCTTGGCCCGCTGCCAGGTGCTGCGGGGTGCGCACGCGGCCGCATTGGGGCCGCTGCGCGCGGCCATCGCTTGTTACCAGGGCAAGCAAGCCGTGCCAGCGGCGTGGTGGGCGGAGCTGGCCGCCTGCTTCGCAGCACTGGGCCAGCACGCGCAGGCTTACGAAGCCCAGCTGCAAGCCCAAACCACTTTGCAGACCGAGGGGCTGGAGCGGGCCCAGCGCCACGCCATGGCGCTGCAGCTGCGCCTGCAAACCGCCCAGCTGCAGGCTGACGCCGACGCCCAGCGCCAGCGCGCCGAGCTGCTGTTGGCCGCGAGCCAAACCCTGGCGCATCTGGGCGAGGTGGGTCAAGAGCTCACGGCGCTGCTGGACGAAGAGCGCATTTACGCCGCCATCCACCGCCACCTGGGGGGCTTGCTGCCGGCCGAGTTCTTTTCGGTCTATCTCTTGCAGCAAGAGCCCAAGGAACTCAAGCGCGTGTTCGCGGTGCTGGGGCAACATCGCTTTGAGGCCGGATCGGTGCCGCTGGACCACCCGCAATCCATGGTGGCCCGTTGCCTGCGTGAGCAGCAGGTGCTGCAACGGGTGGTCGAGCCCGGCGACCCGCACCTGCTGTGGCTGGCCGACGCCGAGCCCATCCGCTCGGCGCTGTTCGCGCCCCTGCGCATCGGTGAGCGCAGCTTGGGGGTCATCAGCATCCAAAGCTTGAGGGCCGATGCTTTCGGTGAACGCGAGTTGCAGGTCTTCCGCACCTTGTGTGCCTACGCCTCGATCGCCATCGGCAATGCCCAGGCCTACCGCTTGCTGGCGCAATCGCAGCGCAGCTTGGCGCGCCAGCAGCGGCTGACCACGGTCAGCGCCATGGTGGCGGGGGTGGCCCACGAGATGAACACCCCGATTGGCAATGCCGTTTTGGCTGCCAGCACCATGGTGCAAACCGGCAGCAGCATCGAGCAGGCGGTGGCCAGTGGCGCCATGGGCCGGCGCCAGCTCGAGCGCTTTGCACAGGATGTGCAGGCGGGCAGCCAGCTGGTGATGCGCAACCTGCAGCGCGCGTCAGCTTTGCTGTTGTCGTTCAAGCAGGTGGTTCAGGAACCCCACACCCTGTTGCGCAGTGCGTTCACGCTGCGACCCGATGTCGAGTTGGCCCTGTCGCGCGCGGCACGCCACGCCGAGGCAGCAGGCCACCGATTGGTGATCGACATCCCGCCCGACTTGGTGCTCGAGGCCTACCGCGAGCCCTTGGGCGAGCTGTTGCAACACTGGGCCGACAACGCGCTGGCACATGGCCTGCAGGCGGGTCAAGCCGGGTGCCTGCACGTCCATGCCCGCCTGCAGCCGGGGGGCTGGGTGCACATGCAACTCAGCGACGACGGCGCCGGCATGGCGGCCGATGTCCTGGAGCGCGCCTTCGAGCCTTTCTTCAGCACCCGCCTGGGCGCTCAGCACAGCGGCCTGGGCTTGACGGTGGTGCACGCCATCGCCGTCGATGTGTTTGGTGGCGAGCTGCGCTTGGAAAGCCAGCCCCAGCAGCACACCACCCTGCATTGGCGCTTCCCGCGCGTGGCGCCCGCCGCCAGCAGCAACTGAAAGCGTCCCGGCTCGCGCGGCCCTTCAGGGCCCGCCCAGCCAGTCCTTCAGTACGGTGTCGCGGTCGGCATCCAACTGGGGCGGTGGCCGGCGCAGCGCCGTCGGCGTGGCGCTCAGGCGCAGCGGGCTGCCCACCAATTGCAGGTTGGGCTGCGACGGGTGCGGGCTGGGCCACAGCATCTCGCGCGCCAGCACCTGCGGGTCGCGCAGGGCTTCGTCAATGCGCTGCACCGGCCCGCACGGCACCTTGGCGGCATGCAGCGCGGCCAGCCAGTGGGCGCGCGGGGCTTCGCGCAGCCGCTCGGCAATCTGCGGCGTCAGCGTGGCGCGGTGGCGCACGCGCGCCGGGTTGGTGGCATAGGCCGGGTGCGTGTGCCAGTCGCGTGCCAGCACCTGGCACAAGGCAGCGAACTGGTGGTCGTTGCCCACGGCCACCACCAGGGGCAGGTCGGCGGTGTCGAAGGCTTGGTAGGGCACGATGGTCGGGTGCGCGTTGCCCCATCGCTGCGGCACGGCGCCGCTCACCAGGTGGCTGGCGCCCAGGTTGGCCAGCAGCGCCACCTGCACGTCCAGCAGGCTCAGGTCGATGTGCTGGCCCTGGCCCGTGGCCTCGGCGTGGCGCAGCGCGGCCAGGATGCCGATGGCGGCGTACAGGCCGGTCGACAAATCGGCCACCGCCACGCCCACCTTTTGTGGCTCGCCGTCGGCGGCGCCGGTCACGCTCATCAGCCCGCCTTGGGCTTGGATGGCGAAGTCGTAGCCCGCCTCGTCGCGCATCGGCCCAGTGTGGCCGTAGCCGGTGATGGAGCACACCACCAGCGAAGGCTTCAAGGCCAGCAGCTGTGCAGGGCCCAGGCCAAAGCGCTCCAAGTCGCCGCGCTTGTAGTTCTCCACCACCACGTCGGCCTGCAGCGCCAGGGCGCGCACGGTGGCTTGGTCGCTGGGGCTGTGCAGGTCGAGCGCGATGCTGCGCTTGTTGCGGTTGGCGCTTAAAAAATAGGCCGACTCTTGCGAGTCACCACCCGCAAACGGCGGCCCCCAAGCGCGCGTGTCGTCGCCGGTACCGGGGCGTTCCACCTTCACCACGTCGGCCCCCATGGTCG
>CAZAIR010000114.1:0-8662 GCA_964485225.1 uncultured Burkholderiaceae bacterium | reverse complement strand
CTTGCACGAGGTGGCCCAGTTGCTCGAACACGGCCAGTTCGTGGATCAGGCCGATCAGGGCGGGCACGTCGGCGGGGGTGGCGGGGCGGATCGGTTCAAGGGCGGGGTTGGTGGCGGACATGTCACGGGGGCAAGGGGAGCGGGTGGGGTCCCATCTTGCCCGTCCGTCGGCACGGTCCAGCTTGCATCCCTCGGCTTTTGTGCGGCTGGAAACCGATGTGCTGCGCTGTGAATGGGTGGCCGACCTGCGCCTGTCTTTGGCTTCGCGGACCCCGCTGCCGTGCCCCGCAGCACCTGTGGCCGCCGCGCTGCAGTCGCTCTCCCGCGGGCCTTGACCCCCCCAAGATCGAGGGGCAGCTGAAACCGGTTGTGGCGGTTTTTTACCGTCCACTCGGGGTTGTTGGCGAGGTTTCACCGCGGCTGTGTGGTGGAGGATGCCGTTTTAGATCAAGCAAGAGTTGGTAGCGATGCCGGATTTGTTGGCGCTGTTGAGCCGGGCCTGGGAAGGTCACAACCTGTTGGGCCGCAGTCGCGCCCTGCAAGCGGGACGGCAACGGCGTTTGGTGCGCACCTTGTTGTTTCTCAGTATGTTGGCGCTGAGCTGCATCAGCTTGGCCTTGCTGGTGCTCCAAATGGCGCCCTTGCGCTTCGTGGGCGTGCTGGTGGCCGGCTTTGTGCTGGGCTTGGTGCTGCTGGCGGTGCGCAGCAAGCGCTTGACGTTGGCCTCGGCCTTGATGGTGTGGGGGTTGACTGCTGCGGTGGGCGCGCAAGCCTGGGTATCGGGTGGCTTGGAGGTCCCGGGTCTGTTTTTGTTGCCGGCCTTGTTGATGTTGAGTGCCGGTTTGCTGGGCCGTGGTCCAACGCTGGCCTTGTTGGTCACGATGCTGGCCTTGGTGCTGGCGTTGGGTCTGCCTTGGGCTGGATCGATGCCCGCTGGTATCACCCCGTTGGGACCCATGCCCCCGGGCTACCGGGCGGTGGTGATGGCCTTTTTGCTGGTGCTCACCTACATGGGTTTGCAGGTGTTTGTGCGCACCCATCGGCGTGATGTGCATGCCATTCAGGCCTTGAACGATCGTTTGTCCCATGCCTACGAAGAGCTGAAGTTGCGCCAGGAGGCTTTGCTGGCGGCTCAACATGAAGTCGAGGCATTCAACCAAGTGTTGGAGCGTCGCGTGCAAGCCCGGACGGCTGAGCTCAGCAGCAGCTTGGAGCAGCTCAAAGAAGCGCAGCGTGAGCTGGTGCAGGCTGAAAAGATGGCCGCCTTGGGCTCCTTGGTGGCGGGCGTCGCGCATGAGATGTACCGGCCTTTGCAGCAGGCCTTGTCGGGGACCAGCACCGCGCAATCGGTGGCGGCCGGCGTTCAAGCGCGGCTGCGCAGTGGGCAAACCTTTCGCAAGTCAGAGCTCGAGCATTGGATACAGCAGTGCCACGACAACGCCGACTTGGCCCTGACAGCCCTGAACCGCTGCCAAAGCCTGGTGGACAACTTCAAAAGCATGGCCGCTGATCAACGCACCCTGACACGCCGCTCCTTCGAGTTGGAACCGATGCTGGAGCGTTTGGCCGAGGCGCTGCGCCCGACCTTGGGCGACGGCGTGATCTTGGATTTGGCGGTGGAACCCGGCCTGCGCATGGACAGCTACCCTGGGGCGCTCGATCAAATCGTGATCGAGCTGGTGCGCAACGCCGCTTCGCATGGCTTCCGTGACGGGCGTACCGGCTGCATCCGGCTCACCGTCAACTCGCTCGGCAACGACGTGGTGGATTTGCGCTGCATCGACGATGGCGAGGGGCTCACCCCCGCCATGCAGCACCGTGTGTTCGAGCCTTTTTTCAGCACCCGGCTGGGCCAAGGCGGCGCTGGCCTGGGCTTGGCCGTGGCCTACGGCTTGGCGGTGCACGTGCTGCAGGGCAGCCTGAACGTGACCTGCACACCCACCGAGGGCACCTGCTTCCGCTTGCTGGTGCCGCGGGTGGTGGTGGGTGGTCAGGTCGAGCCCGTCGCTGTGGCCGCCTGAGGGTTGGCGTCAGCGGGCGGGTGCGGCCTGCAGCCGTGCTTCGCGGATCGGCAGGTTGATCAGCGCCGCCGCAGCGGCCAGCGCGATGTCGGCCCACCACATCGCCTCATAGCTGCCCCAGCGCGCGAAGGCCAGGCCGCCGAAGTAGGCGCCGCAAAAGCCGCCGATCTGGTGGCTGAGCAAGGTGAGCCCAAACAGCGTGGCCAGGTGGCGGGTGCCGAACAGCTTGCCCACCAGCCCGGCCGTGGGCGGCACGGTGGCCAGCCAGGTCAAGCCCAGCACGGCGGCGAAGACGTAGAAGGTGAGCGGTGTTTTTGGGGCGGCAAGGTAGATCGCGATCGCCACGGCGCGGGTGGCGTACATCCAGAACAAGATGTACTTCATGCGGTAGTGGTTGCCCAGAGCGCCAGCGGCCAAGCTGCCGATGATGTTGGCGCCGCCGATCACCGCCAGCGACACCGCCGCCACGTTGGCCGAGAGGCCGCACAAGCCCACCTCGCCCGGCAGGTGCGTGACCAAAAACGCGATGTGAAAGCCGCAGGTGAAAAAGCCCAGGTGCAGGCACCAGTAGCTGCGGTCCCGGAAGGCCAGCGCCACTTGGCTGCGGATGCCGGGGCCGCTGTCCACCGCCCGGCTGTTGCCAGCCACCGGCGCTGGTTTGCCGCCCAGCTTCCAAGCCAAGGGCAGTGTGCTGAGCGTGAGCAGGGCCAGGGCCCACATCGCTTGCATCCAACCCAGCGCGTTGATCAGCGCCTGGTTCACGGGCGCGAACACCAGCTGCCCGAAGCTGCCGCCCGCGTTGATGATGCCCGACGCGCTGCTGCGCTTGTCGGCCGACAGGCGCTGCGCGGCCGCGCCGATCAAGATTGAAAAGCTGCCCGCGCCGGCCCCAGCTGCGGCCAAAAAGCCGAGGCTGAAGATCAGCATCCACTCGCTCTGCACGAAGGGCGTGAGGGCCGTGCCGGCGGCCAGCATCAGGCCGCCCAGCATGATGACTTTGACGGGCCCCCAGCGGTCGGCCACCACGCCGAACACCGGCTGCGCCGCGCCCCACACGAACTGGCCGATGGCCAGCGCGAAGCTGATGTCGACCAGGCTCAGGCCCGTGTCGCGGCTCATGGGGTTGATGAACAGGCCCATCGACTGCCGCGCGCCCATCGTCACCATCAAGATGGCGGCGGCCACCAGCACCAAGGGCCAAAAGGCGGCGTGGACGGCCGTGGTGGCGGCTGGTGTGGAAGTTGGTGTGAGGGGCGTGGGGCTCATCTCAGTCCTCTGATGCACGGCGCAGCTCGCGCAGCCAGTGCTTGGTGCGCACGGGGTCGCTCAGTGTGCGCGCCAGGTGGGCGTTGTCCAGCAGGCGGTGGCGCAGCGTGTTCAGCAGGCCGTCGAGCACGCCCGGCAGCTGGTGGGGCTTGGGCAGGCGGGCTGGTTGCAGCTGGTAGTCGTGGCAGAAGGCGTGGGCACGGGCGTCGATGTCGGCCTGCAGTTCGGCCACCTGGCTTTGCAGCAGGCGGGTGAAGTGCGCCAGCTGCGCCGCGGTGGCCTGGGCGATGTGCGCGGCATCCACCTGCTCGATCTCCAACTGCAGCGCGTACAGCGCCAGCAGGTCTTCGCGGCCGTAGGCGTCGTTCACGCGCTGCATCAGCGCGGTGCGGCGCAGGCGGTCGTGCTCGCTGCTGGCGCGGTCAGGGTGCAGAGCGCTGGCCAGCTTGCGGAACACGGTGCGCAGCGAGGCCTGGGCCTGCGTTTGCGCGGCGGCTTCGTCGGCGGCGCGTTGGGCCTGGGCGGCGGTGGGCTGGCGCTTGGCTTGTTTGCGGCGCGGTGGATGGGCGTCACCGGCGCTCTCGGCGCCGGCCTGCGCGGCCGCGCGGCGCTGGCGCAGGGTGTCCATCAGCTCGGCTTCGTCGCGGTAGTCGCGGTCGCTCAGGTCGATGCCGGTCATCTCGGTCAGCTGCTCGCGCAGCAGCACCAGTTCTTCGGCCTGCAACTCGGCGAAGCTGCGCTCGGCATGGGCGTCGTGCACGCTGCGCCAGTGGCTGCGGTCGGCCTCGCTCAAGTGGCGGCGCTGCAGCACCTCCAGGGCCCGGTGGCTGATGTGCTCGCTCACCCGCGCTTGCTCGGGCCGGCTCAGTGCCCGGCTGTCGACCAAGCGCGCCAGGCGCTGGTGCAGCTGCTCGTCTGAGGCCAGCAGGTCGGCCCACAGCGGTTGGGCGCGGGCGGCGTAGGCGCTGGCGAAGGCGGGTTGCTGCACGTCCCAAGCCTGCAGCGTGGCGCGGGCTTCGTCCAGGCGCTGCAGCAGCTGGTTGAACTTGCGCTGCGCTGGGCTCAGCGCCCCACCCGGGCTGGCGGGCACGGCCTGCAGTGGGTTGGCGTTCAAGGCGTGGCCTTCAAGCGCCACAGCGACGTCACTTCAGCCGCGCGCGCGGCGTGCAGCGGGTCGCTGCGGTCTTGCGCTTTGCGGTGGGTGGGGCGGGTGTCCAGCCGGCCGGCCACTTGCAAGCCGCCGGCTTCGATCCAGCCCAGCAGCTCGGCGCGGCTGCGCAGGCCCAGATGCTCGGCCAGGTCGGACACGATCAACCACGCCTCACCCTCCGGCGCCAAATGGCGACGCACGCTGGCCAGGAAGCCGCGCAGCATGGCGCTGTCGGGGTCGTAGACGGCAGCGTCCAGGCTGCTGTGCACCTTGCCGGGCAGCCAAGGTGGGTTGCACACGATGAGGCCGGCATTTGATGCACTGCCGCACAGCGCGGCGGCCTCCAGGGTGATGTGCTGCAGGCTGAAGTGCGCGAAGGTCTCGGCCGCGCAGGCCAGTGCCCGTGCGCTGGTGTCGGTGGCCACGATGGGGCCCACGCCGCGCTGCGCCAGCAGGGCCGCCAGCACGCCGGTGCCGGTGCCCACGTCCACCGCCAGTGGGTAGGTGGCCAGGGCGGCGGGCAGCGGGGCTTGGGCCACCAGGTCGAGGTACTCGCCCCGCACCGGGGCGAACACGCCGTGGTGCGGATGCAGGCGGGCATCCGGCCCCAACTGCGGCACTGGCACGCCTTGGCTGCGCCATTGCCAGGCGCCCACCATGCCCAACCATTCGCGCAGCGGCAGCAGGTAGGGCACAGGGGCCTCACCCAGCGCGGCGGCGGCGGGCGCGGTGTCGGGTGCGCGGCGCAGGGCCAGGGTGTGGCCGGCGCCGAAGGGCAGCACGAGCAGGCTCAGGATGCGCGTGCGCTCGGCCTGTTGCTTGCGCTGTTGGTGGAACGCATGCGCCAACGGGTGCGCGCCAGCGGGCAGGGGGACGGGGCGTTGGCGTGCGCGGGCTTTGTCGATGCGGCGCTCCAGCGCCTGCAGCATTTGCCGGGCCTGGTGGTAGTCGCCCTGCCACACCAGCGCCGTGCCCTCGCACACCAGGGGGAAGGCGGCATCGGCGGCCAGCGTGTCGTCTACGGCGCGCAGGCGTTTGGGAGCCGGGCCGTTGCCACGCCAGACGCTGGCTTGTGGATGCCCGTCGGCGTCGGTCCAGTGCAGCTGGGGATCGCTCATCCTGCGCGTGCAGCCAGCAGGCCGTGGGCGGCGGCGCGGCCGGTGGCCATGCTGGCGTTGAGCAGGTAGCCGCCGGTGGGGGCTTCCCAGTCCAGCATCTCGCCCGCCACGAACACGCCGGGGCGCTGGCGCAGTTGCCAGTGGGCGTCCAGCGCTTCGAAGCGCACGCCGCCTGCGCTGCTGATGGCTTCGTCGATGGGGCGCGGGGCTTGCAGCACGATCGGCAGCGCTTTGAGCGCAGCGGCCAGCTGCGCGGTGTCGCGCAGGGCCTCGTGGCTCAGGCGCTCGTTCAACAGGGCGCTCTTGGCGCCTTGCAGGCTGAACTGGCTCTTCAAGAAGCTGCCCAGGCTTTTGCCGCCTTGGCCGCGGTGCAGCTGCGCGCGCACCTGCTCGGGGCTGTGCTGGGGCAGCAGGTCCAGGTGCAGGGTGGCCTCACCGTGTGCGGCGATGGCGTCGCGCAGCGCGGCGCTGAAGGCGTAGACCAGGCTGCCTTCGATGCCGGTGTCGGTCAGCACGAACTCGCCGGCTTGGCGGCGGCCTTCGAACGTGATGGCCACAGGCTTGATGGGTTGGCCGGCAAAGCGGCTGCGCAGGTGTTCGCTCCAGCCGCCGGGCACGTCAAAGCCGCAGTTGCTGGGCTGCAGCGGCGCCACGTCCACGCCGGCCTCTTGCAGCCAAGGCACCCAGGCGCCGTCCGAGCCCAAGCGGGCCCAGCTGGCACCGCCCAAGGCCAGCAGCGTGGTGCTGGCGGCCACGGTGGTTTCACCGGCCGGCGTGGCGAAGCGCAGCGCGCCTTCGGCGTTCCAGCCCAGCCAGCGGTGGCGCATGTGCAGGCGCACGCCGCTGGCGCGCAGGCGCTGCAGCCAGGCGCGCAGCAGCGGGGCGGCTTTCAAGTCGGTGGGGAACACGCGGCCGCTGCTGCCCACGAAGGTGCTGACGCCCAAGCCCGCGGCCCAGTCGCGCAGGTCTTGCGGGCTGAAGGCTTGCAGGGCGGCTTGCAGCGCGCCGCTGCGTGCGGCGTAGCGTGACATGAAGGGCTCAAAGGGCTCGCTGTGCGTGAGGTTCAGGCCGCCTTTGCCGGCCAGCAAAAACTTGCGGCCCACGCTGGGCATGGCGTCGTACAGGTCTACGCCCAAGCCGGCGGCGCTGAGCACCTCGGCCGCAGCCAGGCCAGCGGGGCCGCCGCCGATGACGGCCAGCGCAGGGGCCGGGGCCAGGGTGTGCGCATCGCTCACATCGACATCCCGCCGTTGACTTCCAACACCGTGCCGGTGATGTAGCTGGCGTCAGCGCTGGCCAAGAAGGCGTAGGCGGCCGCGATGTCTTCGGGTTCCCCCAGGCGCTGCAGCGGTACCGCGGCGGTCATTTTTTCCGCCACCTTGGCGGGCACGGCGGCCGTCATGGGGGTGGTGATGAAGCCAGGCGCCACGGCGTTCACGCGCACGCCCTTGGGCCCGAACTCGCGGGCCCAGGTTTTGGTCATGCCGATCACCCCGGCCTTGGCCGCGGCGTAATTGGTTTGCCCGTAGTTGCCGTGCTGCCCCACTACCGAGCTGGTGTTGACGATGCAGCCGCGCGCCGCCAGCAGGTGGGGCAGGGCGGCTTGTGCGCCGTGGAACACGCCGCGCAGGTTCACGTCCAGCACCAGGTCGAACTGCTCGGTGCTCATTTGCTCGAAGCGGCCATCGCGGGTGATGCCGGCGTTGTTGATCAGCACATCCAGCCGCCCCCAGCGGGCCACGGCGGCGGCCACGACTTTGTCCCAGGCGGCACGGTCGGTCACGCTGCCGGCCTCGGTCAGCACCTCGGCGCCCAGCGCTTCACAGGCGGCCGCGGTTGCGGCCAGCGGCTCGGGCTGGAAGTCCAGCAGCGCCAGGCGGGCGCCTTCGCCGGCAAAGCGGCGGGCGGTGGCGGCGCCAATGCCTTGGGCGGCGCCGGAAATCAGGACAACTTGGTGGGCGAATCGCATGGTGTGGGGTGGGTCAAGAAGCGGGTGAGTTCGGGTTGCCAGCGGCTGAAGTCGCTCAAGGCATGGTCGCCGGCGGCCAGCAGCAGCGTGGTGCCCAGGCCATAGCGCCCCAGCATCTCACGCCAGCTCAACAGCTCGTCACCTTTGGCGATCAAGGCGAACCAGCGATGGGCGGCTTGGAGGGGGCCGGCCTGCAGCGCGCGCAGCTCGTCCACGTAAGCGGCCTGGAAGTAGAACGACTCGTCGGGCTGGTGCCATTGGCGCTGCTCGCCGATGTAGGCGGCCAAGTCGCGGGCGGGGTCGACGGCCGGGTTCAGCAAGCCCACCCGCCACTGCGGCCGCTGCTGCGCCACCCACGCGGCATAGAAGCCGCCCAGGGAGCTGCCCACCACGGCGCAGCCGGTGTCCGGCCAGCCGGCCGTGAGGGTCTGGATCAAAGCGGCCGCTTGGGCCGGGGAGGGGGGCAGTTGCGGGCAGCACCAGGTCAGGCCTTGGGTGCGGGCCCAAGCAGCCATCACTTGGGCTTTGGCCGATTGGGGGCTTGAGCGAAAGCCGTGCAGGTACAACAGGTGGGACAGGGCATGGGGCATGACGAAAGCCAGTGTAAGAAGGCGCTCCTAAGCTGGCCCGCTGTCGGTTTGGTGCCGCCGCGGGTTGATACCGCCTTCGCTGCGTGGTGCAGCCACCCAGAATCCCGGCCCGAATCCCGTTCACCGCTTCATCTGAAGCCTGCAAGGAACCCCGCACACCATGATGTTCAAGCCTGCGCTGAGCGCACTCACCCTGGCCGTGTTGGCCCTGCCCGCCCTGGCGCAAGACGCCCCCAAGCCGGCCACCCCCGGCGCTGCGCCGGCTGCCGCGGGCGCGCCCGCCACGCCGCCGCGCCCACCCGCTGACCCGACCGCGCTCAAGCCTTTCGCTGAAGTCGCCAAAGACTTCAAGCAAGACGACGGCCTGTTCCCGATCTGGCGCAAAGACGAGAAGGTCATGATCGAAGTGCCCCGTGCGCTGCTGAACAAGCCTTTCTTGTTCACCGTCAACATCGCCAACTCGATTGGTGAGCGCGGCGCTTACGCCAGCCAAATGGGCAGCGACACGATGGCCGAGTTCCGCCTCGTGGGCCGCAATCTGCAGCTGA
>CAZAIR010000113.1:0-8880 GCA_964485225.1 uncultured Burkholderiaceae bacterium | reverse complement strand
CAGCGGCACGCGGTACTTGCCGGCGAATTCCACCGAGCGGATCTGCAGCACCTTGCTGCCCAGGCTGGCCATCTCCAGCATTTCTTCAAAGCTGATGGTGTGCAAGCGGCGCGCTTCGGCCACGATGCGCGGGTCGGTGGTGTAGACGCCGTCGACATCGGTGTAAATCAAGCACTCGGCGGCCTTCATGGCTGCCGCCACAGCCACAGCCGAGGTGTCGGAGCCGCCACGACCCAGCGTCGTGACATGACCCTCTTCATCGATCCCCTGAAAGCCCGTGATCACCACCACTTTGCCTGCGGCCAAATCGGCTCTGACACGGGTGTCGTCGATGCTTTGTATGCGGGCTTTGGTGAAGCTGCTGTCGGTGCGGATGGGCACCTGCCAGCCGCTGTAACTGACCGCCTCGAGGCCCTCTTGCTGAAGCGCGATGGACAGCAAGCCGACGGAAACCTGCTCGCCCGTGGCAGCGATCGCGTCAAGTTCGCGCTGGATGGCTGGCGTGACCACCTCGGGGCTGAGCTCTTTGGCCAACCCCAGCAGGCGGTTGGTTTCGCCCGACATAGCCGAAGGCACCACCACCATTTGGTGACCGGCGCGCACCCATTTGGCAACGCGCTTCGCGACCTGTCGAATGCGCTCGGTCGAGCCCATCGACGTGCCGCCGTACTTGTGAACAATCAAGGCCATGATGTAACCGGGTTACAGGGCAAAAGCTGCGATTCTAGGCAAGGCCCCGGTGGAAACCCGGGTCAGCATCCATTCGCCGGCAGCGAAGGCTCGAAAAGCATCCGCCCTTTGCGAGAGTGCAACAGCCCCCCTGGGGCCTGCCAGACGCCCCCTTCGCGATGCCACTCGTCCATGAGCCTGCGCAGCAAAGCATGGGGCACGCCGCCAGGCAGCTGCTGAGCCAGCCAGGCCGCCAAGGCATTGCGGCGACGGGCGGGGGGCAAGGCCATCCAGCGCGCGTGAACCAAGCCCCCGTCAGGGTCGGTGCAAGTGGGCACGTCCAGCTCAGCCACTTCCAAGCCCAAAGCCCGGGCCTGGGCCGCTTGGGCCGCCACCGTGGCCAGAACCCCTGCGGCCTGCGGAAATGCCGCCACCAGCGCGGGCCAAACCTGCTGGCGCAAGCGGCTGCGGGCAAAGCGAGGATCGGTATTGCTGGGGTCATGGACCAAGGGCATGCCACTGGCCTCGGCCAGCGCGCGCAGCGCCGCGCGAGGCTGGTGCAACCAAGGGCGCGCCCACCGCAAGCCGTGGGCCTCCCACTCCGCCGGCATGGCCGCCAGACCTGCGGGTCCTGCGCCCCGCAAGGCCTGCAAGAGCACCGTTTCAGCCTGATCTTCGGCATGCTGAGCCAACAAGACCAGCGTGGCGCCCTCAGCTTGGGCCATGCGCGCCAAAGCAGCGTAACGGCCCTGGCGGGCCCAGGCCTCGACGCTGTCACCCACGGCAGGTTGACCGACCAAATGGCTTTTGTGGAAGCTGACAGGCAATCCCTGGGCGTGCAACTGAGTCACTGCCGCTTGAGCCTGCAGGGCCCAAGCTGAGGCTTCAGGCATCAGCCCATGGTGCACATGCAGCGCCAACACACGCAGCGGCGTTCCCTGCGCTGCACGGGCGGTGGCCCACAGCAGGGCGGTGGAATCAGGGCCGCCGCTGTAAGCAACGGCGACCGCTGGGGAATCAGCGGGCTTTGGTGTCGCTGAAGCGGCCATAGGCCAGCAAGCGATCTTGGCGACGACTCAGCAGCTCTTTGGTGCTGAGGTCGGTGAGCTGCCGCAGCGACTCACCCAGCGCTCGCTTGAGCGAAGCAGCCATGGCCTTGGGATCGCGGTGCGCGCCCCCCACCGGTTCGTTGATGATCTTGTCGACCAAGCCCAGTGCCTTGAGCCTGTGCGCCGTGATGCCCAGTGCCTCAGCAGCTTCGGGTGCTCGCTCAGAGGTCTTGAACAAGATCGAAGCGCAGCCCTCGGGCGAAATGACCGAGTAGGCACTGAACTGCATCATCAGAACCTGGTCAGCCACACCGATGGCGAGCGCGCCGCCGCTGCCACCTTCGCCGATCACGGTGGCTACGATGGGCACTTCCAGCTGGGCGAATTCGAAGATGTTTCGGCCGATGGCCTCGCTCTGGCCGCGCTCTTCAGCCCCGATGCCGGGGTACGCGCCCATGGTGTCGATGAAGGTGAATACCGGCAGCCCGAACTTTTCGGCCAGCTTCGCAAATCGCAGGGCCTTGCGGTAGCCCTCGGGGCGGGGCATGCCGAAGTTGCGCAGCGCGCGCTCCTTGGCGTCGGCGCCGCGCTGGTGGCCGATGACCATGCAAGCTTGGCCGTTGAACCGAGCCAAGCCGCCCACGATAGCCAGGTCGTCAGCGAAATGGCGATCGCCGTGCAACTCCACGAAATCGGTGAAGACCTCGGCACAGTAGTCCAGCGTTTGCGGGCGCTGCGGGTGGCGGGCGATCTGGTAGACCTGCCAAGGCGCCACGCCAGCGTAGATGTCTTTGGTGAGCTGCTGGCTCTTTTTGCTCAGCCGGTCAATCTCTTCAGAGATGTCCACCGCAGACTCGCTTTGCACATAGCGCAGCTCGTCAATCTTGGTTTCGAGCTCAGCGATCGGCTGTTCGAAATCGAGGAAGTGTCGTTTGCTCATGGTGGCGATTGTCGGGGCTCACGGCCCCGTCGGCAACGGATCCAGGCTGCGCCACACATACCAAGTGGCAACGGACCGATAGGGCGCCCAGGCATCGCCCACTTCACGGGCCTCGGCGCGTGACACTGGCTCGCCTGAGAAGTAGTTCAAGCTGATGCCCTTGAGCAGGCCCACATCGTCCAGCGGCAACACGTTGGGCCGCATCATGTGGAAGATCAAAAACATCTCGGCCGTCCAGCGGCCGATGCCGCGGATGGCCACCAGCTCTTCAATGATGGCTTCATCGTCCATTTGCGCCCACTGACGCACATGGACGGCCCCGCCCTCAAAGTGCTGTGCCAAATCCCGCAGGTATTCCGCTTTGCGCAATGACAGACCGGCCGTACGCAGGGAGTCCACACCGTGCGCCAACACAGCCGCCGGCGCCATCTTGTGAGGAGGGCTGCCAACCAGGGCAGTGAAGCGCTCCCACACTGACTGCGCGGCCTTGACCGAAATCTGCTGCCCCGTGATGGAGCGCGCCAACGTTGTGAACGCATCGGCTTTGGTGCTCAGCCGGGCCTCGCCGAACTGAGGGATGAGCTTCTTCATCACCCGGTCTCGGCGAGCCAAATGCTTGCAAGCCTCGTCCCAATACTCGGGCGTGACGGCGGCGGTGCGTGGCGGCATGCTGTGTTCAGCCCTTGACCCAGGTGGTGCCGGTCGCGCCGTCCTTCAGCGTGATGCCGGCGGCCGTCAGCTCGGCCCGGATGGCGTCGGCGCCGGCGAAGTCTCGTGCGGCCTTGGCGCTGGCACGCGCGGCGATGCGCTCGGCAATCCAGGCTTCGTCGACGCCAGCACCCTGCTGCAGGTAAGCACGCGGATTACCTTGCAACACACCCAGCGTCGAAGCCAAGGCCTTGAGCAAACCGGCTTGCTCGGGTGAGCGGGTGCGGTTGACCTCGCTGGCCAATTCGAACAACACCGCCAGCGCCTGAGGGGTGTTGAAGTCTTCGTCCATCGCGGCCTTGAAAGCAGCGGCGGCCGGGGCCTGCCAGTCCAGCACACAGGGCGCGGGCGGCACGGCGTCCAGGGCGGTGTAGAGCCGGGTCAGCGCGGTCTTGGCGTCGTCCAGGTGTGCGTCGCTGAAGTTGAACGGGCGGCGGTAATGCGTGCGCAGCATGAAGAAACGCAGGGTCTCGCCGTCGTACTTGGCCAGCACGTCGCGGATGGTGAAGAAGTTGCCCAAGCTCTTGGACATCTTCTCGCCATCCACATTCAAGAAGCCGTTGTGCAACCAATAGCGCGCGAACGGGTAGCCGGCGCCCTCGCTCTGCGCGATCTCGTTTTCGTGGTGCGGGAACTGCAGGTCAGCGCCGCCGCCGTGGATGTCGAAGGCTTCGCTCAGCGTGGCGCAACTCATGGCCGAGCACTCGATGTGCCAGCCGGGGCGGCCCACGCCGTGGCTGCCGCCGGGGAACTTGGCGTCCTCAGGCTCTTCGGCTTTAGCCGCCTTCCAGAGCACGAAATCCAGCGGATCGCGCTTGGTTTGATCGACATCCACGCGCTCACCGGCGCGAAGGTCGTCCAAACTCTTGCCAGACAACTTGCCGTAGCCCTCAAAGCGCCGCACGGCGTAGTTCACATCGCCGTTGTCGGCGGTGTAGGCCAGGCCGCGTTCTTGCAGGCGGTCGATGAGCGCGATCATTTGCGGCACGTACTCGGTCGCACGCGGCTCGATGGTGGGGCGCTCCACGCCAACAGCAGCGAAGTCCTGGTGCATCGCCGCGGTCATCTCGTCGGTGAGCTGGCGGATGGGGATGCCGCGCTCGACCGCGCGCTTGATGATCTTGTCGTCAATGTCGGTGATGTTGCGCACGTAAGTGACGTCGTAGCCGCTGGCCTTGAGCCATCGGTAGACCACGTCAAAAGCCATCATCATGCGCAAGTGACCCATGTGACACAGGTCATAAATCGTCATCCCGCACACGTACATGCTCACCTTGCCGGCTTGGCGGGGCTGGAAGGTTTCGAGCTGGCGGCTCAGGGAGTTGTACAGGCGCAGGGACATCGGCGGCAGAGAAGACAACGGCCCCAGAACGGGGCCGTCAAGCAATCGGTTGGAAGGGTAGCCGTGTGGCGTCCGGCAGGGGACTCGGGGCATCCCTAGAATCGCCCTCCAGTATAGCGACGGCCCCTTTTCTGCCCGTCCCATCCATGCCCGCATTCGCCCACCGTCTCACCCTCGCGTTTCTGCTGCTCGGCACCTTGTGGATGGCGCCAACGGCGCACGCACAGGCCCCGGCCAACCCGCTGGATGTGGCCCAAACCCATTGGTTTGCAGGCCGCCAAACACAAGCCATCGAAGTCTTGCAAACGGCGGTGGCCGCCGACGCCAACCAGAGCCGCTGGCGCTTCACGCTGGCTTGGATGCGTCAAGAACGCGGGGAACGCGCTGCCGCCGAGGCCCTGCTCAAACGCCTGATCGAGGACTTCCCCGACTACGCCGAAGCCCACAACAACTTGGCCGTGATCCAAGCTGCCCAAGGCGACTTGGATGGCGCATACAACAGCCTGACCCGGGCTGTGCTGTTGCAACCCGACCAAAGTCAAGCGCAAGAGAACCTGGGCGACGTGCTGCTGCGCATGGCCCAGCGCGCCTACAGCAAAGCCAACGGCCTTCAGACCCAGGCCCGCTTGCAAGCCAAGCTCACCCAACTCGACGCGCTACTGCGCCCCGCCCCATGAAACACCTGTTTTTTGCCGTTGCCTGCGCACTGGGGGCCATGTTGCCGGCCCAAGCTCAAACCGTGGTGCTGAGCACCACTGCCGGAGAAATCCGCGTGGCGGTGGACGCCGAAAAGGCTCCGAAAAGCGCCGCCAACTTTCTCGCTTATGTGAGGGCTGGGCACTACGACGGCACGATCTTCCACCGCGTGATCAGTGACTTCATGGTGCAAGGCGGCGGGTTCACCCCCAAGATGGACCAGAAGCCGACCAGGGCGGCCATCCCGCTGGAAAGCCGCAACGGCCTGCGCAACGTGCGCGGCAGTTTGGCGATGGCGCGCACCGGCGACCCCAATTCCGCCACGGCGCAGTTCTTCATCAACGTGGTGGACAACAGCTTCCTGGATGCCGATCAAGCCCGCGATGGCCATGGCTACGCCGTGTTCGCGCAAGTCATCTCTGGCATGGAGGTGGTCGACAAGATCCGCGCGGTACCCGTGCAAGACAAAGGCCCCTTCCAAAACGTTCCCGTCACCCCCGTTGTCATCACCAAAGCGCGCATCGAAACCGCACCCAAAAAATGAGCACTGTTGAACTGCACACCAACCACGGCCTGATCAAGATCGAACTCGACAGCGAGAAGGCGCCCAACTCGGCAGAGAACTTCCTGGCCTACGTCCGCAGCGGCCACTACGACGGCACGATCTTTCACCGTGTGATCAAAGGCTTCATGGTGCAGGGCGGTGGGTTCACCGCCGGCATGAAGCAAAAGCCCACGCTGGCCCCTATCCAAAACGAGGCAAACAACGGACTGAAGAACAAGAAGTACACCTTGGCCATGGCGCGTACCAGCGACCCGCATTCGGCCACGGCGCAGTTCTTCATCAACGTGAAGGACAACGACTTCCTCGACTTCACCCGCGAGAGCGGCTCTGGCTGGGGCTATGCCGTGTTCGGCAAGGTCATTGAAGGCCAAGATGTGGTGGACACGATCGAGCGCGTGCGCACCGGCAACTCGGGCGGTCACGGCGACGTGCCGCTGGAGGCCGTGGTGATCGAGAAGGCCGTCGAAGCGGCCTGACACCTGCTTGGGCGAACTCCTTCACAGCCTGCAAGCGCCGCCCTCGTGGCGGCGCTTGGCCTTCATCTCCGATCTGCACCTGGGACCCGACACCCCGCGTACGCAAGCCGCCTTGCTGGCCGCCCTACCGGGGCTGCGGGCCGACGCACTGTTCGTGCTGGGCGACCTGTTCGAGGCCTGGGTGGGCGACGACGCCCTCAACCAGCCCTTCGCGCAAGCCACCGCTGCGGCTTTGCGCGCCCTACCCTGCCCGGCGTTCTTCCAGCATGGGAACCGCGACTTCTTGCTGGGCACAGCCATGGCCGAAGCCTGTGGCTTCCAACTGCTGGACGAGGTTTGCACGCTGCAGGCTTTCGGCCGCCCTTGGCTGCTCGTCCATGGCGACGCGCAGTGTGTGGACGACGCGCCTTACCAAGCGTTTCGCACCCAGGTGCGGGCCAGCGCGTGGCAGGCTGCGTTTTTGGCCCGCCCTTTGGATGAGCGCTTGGCAGTGGCCGCGCAGATGCGCGACGCCAGCCAAAGCAGCCAACAAGCACGACTGGGCATGGGTTTGCCCTTCGCCGATCCCGACACCAGCGTGTGCCGCCAAATGCTGCAGGCGGCCGGCGCCCATACGGTGATCCACGGTCACACGCACCGACCCGGTCGTTTCGACTTGGGCGATGGCCTCGCCCGTGAAGTGCTGAGCGACTGGGACGCCGACCATGGCCCCACGCTCCGCGCCGAGGTGCTTTGGTTGAGCGCCGCCGGCATCGAGCGCCAAGCGCTGTAGCCGTGTTCGCCGCCTGGCGCCGCTGGCGCGATGACCGCCGCGTGGCGCGGCATGCCATCCCCGATGTGTTGTGGCAAGCCACCTTGGCCCGTTACCCGTTCTTGCCGAACGACCCCGCGTTGCGCAGGCTCGCCAGCTTGTTCCTCGCCACCAAGCGGTTTGACGGCATTGGGCTGGAAGTCACCGACGCGATGGCCGTCGACGTGGCAGCACAAGCTTGCTTACCGGTGCTGCACCTGGGGCTGCAGTGGTACGACGGCACCCGCGGCATCGTCCTGCACCCGCACGAGGTGCGTGCCACGCGCAGCGACACCGACGACCATGGGCTGGTACACGAGTGGGACGAAGAACTGGCTGGCGAAGCCATGGAAGGCGGCCCCTTGATGCTGGCCTGGAGTGCGGTGCAGGCGGGTGCCGAGCAAGTCGACGACGCGCCGGTCTTCAATGTGGTGCTGCACGAGTTCGTGCACCTGCTGGACATGGCCACAGGCGAAGCCAACGGCGTGCCCCCGCTGCCCAGTGCCGCCGCCAGCCGCCGCTGGCACAACGATCTGGTGCTGGCCTGGGACCGCTTTGCCGACCGCGTGGCCCACCGCGAGCCCAGCTGCATCGACCCCTACGGCTGCACCGCCCTGGCCGAGTTTTTTGCCGTGGCCGCCGAGGCCTACTTCGTGCAGCCGCAGCGGCTGCAGGCTGAAGATCCGGCGCTGTTCGCGCAGTTCGCCGGCTACTTCAACCCGAGCCCAGCGCCGCGCTGAAAACGACAACGCCGAACCGCCTTGCGACGGTTCGGCGCTGCAGGCAGCTGACTGACGTCAGGCCGCCGGTTCGTTCTCCACCTTCTTGTCGGCGCGGCCCTTGCCGGCCTTGGGCGGTGCGGGCTGGATGTCGAGCAGCACCTCGCCGGCTTCGTTCACGTCCACCGCCAGACGGCCACCGTCGACCAAGCGGCCGAACAGCAACTCGTCGGCCAGCGCGCGGCGGATGGTGTCTTGGATCAGGCGCTGCATCGGCCGCGCACCCATCAAGGGGTCGAAGCCCTTCTTGCCCAGGTGCTTGCGCAGCGCGTCGCTGAACGACACATCGACCTTCTTCTCGGTGAGCTGGGCTTCCAGCTGCAGCAAAAACTTGTCGACCACGCGCAGGATGATGGATTCGTCCAGCGCGCGGAAGCTGATGATGCCGTCCAAGCGGTTGCGGAACTCGGGCGTGAACAGGCGCTTGATGTCGCCCATCTCGTCGCCCAGCTGGCGCTCAGTGGTGAAGCCGATGGTGCTCTTTTGCAGGGCCTCCGCGCCAGCGTTGGTGGTCATCACGATCACCACGTTGCGGAAGTCGGCCTTGCGCCCGTTGTTGTCGGTCAGCGTTCCGTTGTCCATCACCTGCAGCAGCACGTTGAAGACGTCGGGGTGCGCTTTCTCGATCTCGTCGAGCAGCAGCACGCAGTGCGGCTTCTTGGTGATGGCCTCGGTGAGCAGACCGCCCTGGTCGAAGCCCACATAGCCCGGGGGCGCGCCGATCAGGCGGCTCACGGCGTGGCGCTCCATGTACTCCGACATGTCGAAGCGGATCAGGTCGATGCCCAGGATGTAGGCCAGCTGCTTGGCGACCTCGGTCTTGCCGACGCCGGTGGGGCCGCTGAACAGGAAGCTGCCGATCGGCT
>CAZAIR010000112.1:0-8906 GCA_964485225.1 uncultured Burkholderiaceae bacterium | reverse complement strand
GCAGACCCTGACCAGCCGCGCCGGCTTTGCCAAGGGCATGGCGCTGTACTTCGAACGCCACGATGGCCAGGCCGTCACCTGCGACGACTTTGCCCAGGCCATGGCCGATGCCAACCCTGGCTCGGTGCTGGCCACCGAACTCGACGTTTTCAAGCGCTGGTACAGCCAGCCCGGCACGCCCCATGTGGCTGCCCAAGGCGATTACGACGCCGAGGCCCACACCTACACGCTGCGCCTGACCCAGCGCAACGCCAAAGGCGCCCTGCCCCAGCTCATCCCCGTGCGCATGGGCTTGGTGGGCCCCGAGGGCCAGGCCTTGGCGCTGCAGCTGCAAGGCGACGTGACCGCGCGCGGCACCGACACCGTGTTGAACCTGATGGAGGCAGAGCAAACCTTCACCTTCGTCAACGTGATGGTGCCGCCGGTGCCCTCGCTGCTGCGCGGCTTCTCGGCCCCAGTGCTGTTGGAAGACGGCCTGAGCGACCCACAGCTGCTCACGCTGCTGCGTTTTGACAGCGACGCCTACAACCGCTGGGAGGCCAGCCAGCGCCTGAGCCTCAAGCGCTTGCTGCGCGCCGCCCGCAACGGGCAGCCGGCGCACCTGGACAACGCCTACATCGAGGCCATGCGGACGCTGCTGCGCAACCCGCAGCTGGACGCCGCTTTCAAGGCACAGGCCCTGGCCCTGCCCGAGAGCGCTTACATCGCCGAGCAACTCAACCCGGTTGATCCGCAGGCCGTGCACACCGCTGTGGAGTCGGCCTGGGACCAACTGGCCACCGCGCTGCGCGACGACTGGGTGTGGGCCTTCGAAGCCCACCAGGTGGGCGGCGGCTACCAACCGACCGCGGACGACGCCGGCCGCCGCGCCTTGGCCAACCTGGCCTTGGCGATGTTGGTGCGCGGCTCGGTCGCCACCGATGAACCCACCTGGCCCGGCCGCGCCTACCAGCGCGTCAAGACCGCCGGCAACATGACCGAGCGCTTCGGCGCCCTGGCCGCGCTGGTGCATGCCCATGCGCCGCTAGCCGACGCGGCGCTGGCGCACTTCCACACGCAGTTCGCCAATGACGCGCTGGTGATCGACAAGTGGTTCGCCCTGCAAGCCCGCGCCCCCGAGAAGGACGGCCGCGTCTTCGAGCGTGCGAAGAAGCTGCTGCAGCACCCCGACTTCACGGCCAAGAACCCCAACCGCGCGCGCAGCCTGCTGGTCTCGCTGTGCAACATGAACCCGGGCGCCTTCCACCGCCAAGACGCCGGCGGCCACGTGCTGTGGGCCGAGCAGGTGGCGGCCCTGGATGCCATCAACCCCCAGCTGGCCGGCCGGCTGGCGCGGGCGATGGACCGCTGGAGCACGCTGGCCGAGCCCTACCGGGCCTCGGCGCGCATCGCCCTGGAACGCCTGTCTGAACGCACCAGCCTGAGCGGCGACGTGCGCGAAATCATCTCCAAAGCACTGGAAGTATCGGCATGAGCAAACGGATCAGCCTTACCCAATACCTGGTCGAGCAACAGCGCGCCCACGGCCACATCCCACCTCAGCTGCGCCTGCTGATCGAGGTCGTAGCACGGGCATGCAAGCGCATCGCGCTGCAAGTCAACAAAGGCGCCCTGGGCGACTTGCTCGGCAGCGCCGACAGCGAGAACGTGCAAGGCGAGGTGCAGAAGAAGCTCGACATCATCAGCAACGAGGTGCTGATCGAAGCCAACGAGTGGGGCGGCCACCTGGCGGCCATGGCGTCCGAGGAGATGGACTCCATCCACATCGTGCCCAACCGCTACCCGCAGGGCGAGTACCTGCTGCTGTTCGACCCCTTGGACGGCAGCAGCAACATCGACGTGAACGTCAGCATCGGCACCATCTTCTCGGTGCTGCGCAAGGTCAACAACCAGCGCGGCATCAGCGAAGAAGACTTCCTGCAGCCCGGCAAGCAGCAGGCCGCCGCCGGCTACTGCGTGTACGGCCCCCAAGTGATGCTGGTGCTGACCGTGGGCGATGGCGTGGCCATGTTCACCCTGGACCGCGAGATGGGCAGCTGGGTGCTGACGGCCGACGACGTCAAGATCCCGGCCGACACCAAAGAGTTCGCCATCAACATGAGCAACCAGCGCCACTGGGCGCCACCGGTGAAGCGCTACATCAGCGAGTGCCTGGAAGGTTCAACAGGCGTGCGCGAAAAGGACTTCAACATGCGCTGGGTGGCCAGCATGGTGGCCGACGTGCACCGCATCTTGACCCGCGGTGGCGTCTTCCTCTACCCCTGGGACGCGCGCGAGCCGACCAAGGCCGGCAAATTGCGCCTGATGTACGAAGCCAACCCGATGGGCTTCATCGTCGAGCAAGCCGGGGGCATGGTGACCGATGGGAGACGCCGCATCTTGGACATCCAACCCACCAAACTGCACGAGCGTGTGGCCGTGGTGCTGGGCTCCAAAAACGAAGTTGAGCGCGTGACGCGATACCACCACGAGGCCGACGGCCAGGCTTGAACTCCACCCCGGCCGGCGGCGAATGACAGGCGCTACCCCCAGACAGGTCTAGGGGTCCTCGCCTTGTATCGGCCCAGACGGCCCGCGCATGATTTGGACACCCCATCCTTGAAAGGTGTGCCATGCTGGTTCGTCAAATCGTTACCGCCTTCAGCCTCGTCGCCATCGCCTGAATCGCCACAGGTCAGTTCTGCGCGAGCGTCAACGCAGCAGATTGACCATTCAACAGAAAGGGCCCAGATGGGCCCTTTGGTTGAATTCAGTCCCTGGGGTTCACTCGCACAGCTTCTTGAACGTCGCGATGACCGCATCGCCCTTGAAGGGCTTGACGATCCAACCCTTCACACCAGCAGCCTTGCCGCGCTCTTTCATGATGGGGCTGTTCTCGGTCGTCAGCATCACGATGTTGACGGTCTTGTTACCCAACTCGCCACGGATCTTTTCGACCATGGTCAGGCCGTCCATGTTGGGCATGTTCACGTCGCTGACCACCAGCTTGATCTGCGGATCGGCCTTGAGCTTGACCAAGCCGTCGCGTCCATCAATGGCTGTGGCGACATCGAGCCCACTCTTCTTCAGGAAACCGGCAACTTCGTCGCGGACGGTGCTGGAATCATCAACCACCAAAACTCGGGCCATGGTGCGCCTCCTTTTTAAAAAAGTTCAAGTTCGCCTGAGTCGATCAGGTCCTCAGCCGCCACCGTGTTTTCACGGAACAGTTCGGGCGACCAGCTCAGATTGAAGACAAAGCGCTGGTGCAATTCCACTTGCGGCGCATCGGGGATGTTCAGCAGGTAGCGGAAGCACAGTTGGGGATCTTCGCTGCCGAATGAGATGTAGCGCTGCGCGTGGTTGATGACCGTGGGCACCTGCGTGAACTGCGCCGCACTGTGGCTTTCGTGGGCGATGAAGCGGTTCTTGAAAGCACCCCAGACCAGGTTGGTGGTCTCGGCAAAAACGTGATTGATCGCGCGGATCGAGTCGCGCTGATCGCTCTCAACCTCACCCAGCTGGTGGGTGACCAATCGCTTGAGGCTGCGCTCTTCAATCTGCATCATCATGGTGCCGCGGCACCAGCTTGCCTCCAGCGGAATCAGCGAGTAAACCTCACCAAAAATCAGCCGGTCTCGCACGATGAACGGTGGCTCAGAGATCACCTCAACGCCGCGAAACTGGCCTTGTAGCGACGCGGTGGTGAGCTGGGAAATGCCGCTGACCAAGGCTTCGGGGTAGACCAAAGAAAACAGAGCGCTATGGATGGCAGCATCCAAACTCTCTCGCTCGCTGCAGGTGTAGACGTGGCGCACCGCACGGCGCTGCGCCGGAGACAGAACGATGCTGCTGGAGTCGGTCCGCAAAAAGATGGGCAGTTCGGGTCGCAAGCGATTGAGCTCGCAAGCGAGGTCCAGCGTTTGGTTCGGCAAACCGATGAAATCGTCGGCCAAAAAGACCGCGCCCAAATCGACCCGCGACTGCAACACATTCGCCAGGTTCACGGCCTGCGCCTTGACGCCGATCAGGCCGTGGTGATCAAACACCTCGCGCAACCACTGCGCGCTGCGGGCATCGTTCTCCAGCACCAGCACTTTGACCTGTAACTTGGCTCCACTGCCCATGTGCACTCCTTGAAGTAGCTGCCCGAGGGGGCTTAGAACATTTCCATCTCGCCGGTATCAGCGGCTTCGTCATCGGCTGGGACTTCGGCACGGAAGTCGAGCCGTGCGTCGGCAGCCACGTAGAGGCTGGCGTAAAAGTCGAGCGACAGCCCGGTGATGCACATGTGGCGGGTCAGGCTGCGGCCCAAGTCGGGCGCGTAGGCCAAAGCACCGCGACTCAGGATGTTGGGGGTGGACATACCGACATGCGGGAAGTGCACCCCCAAATCACGGTTGATGGCGCCACAAGCAATGTTTCCGCACTCGCGCAGCGCGTCCAGAAAGGCGTCGTCTGGATAACCCTCCGGGTCTTGGCCGTTGAGGGTGGCGAAGTGCGCCTTGGTGGTCGCATCCAGCCGGTGGTAGATGGCCACGATGAGGCGGAATTGGTAGGAGGCGACGGTGAGCACCACGGCTTCAGCCTCCACCATCTTCTCGGGCAATTCAGCCAGCATCTGTGCGCTGGCTTTTTGCCCCTCCGGCGCCAACGCACGGCACAGCGCGTGTTGCACCAGCACTTCAAAGCTGGCCTGGGCGGCCGGGCTGATCTCAGCGCTCATAGCGCATCAGGCCTTGAAACCGGCCAGGTTGTCGCGCGCACGGGCATTGAGCGAATTGACGTGCGAGATGGCGCTGGTGATGAGCTTCCCGCCAGCCTGCAGGTCCTGGAAGGTGGCCGTGGTGATCATGTCGTTCTTGAACAAGTTGGCCCGGTAATCTTGACTGAGCTTCTCGGCGCGGGCAGCAAGGGCGCGGATTTCACCCGCCACCACACCAAATCCGCGCCCGTGCTCACCAGCCCGTGCAGCTTCAATCGAAGCGTTGAGCGCCACGATCACCACCTGATCGACGATCGAGGCGAACTCTTCGCTGCGACTGTGCATTTCGCGGTTGTGATTGAGCAAGTTGTGCATCTCAGCATCCCATCGCTCAAAGGTCTTCACCACGGTCATCATCAAGCGCACCTGTTCCCCCATGTGATCGAGGTTGCGGTCAATGTCCAGCGCCAGCTCAGCGTGGCTGCGCAGCACATCGGCCACCTTGTTGCGTGCCTCTTGCTTCAGGCTGTTGAGCTCGCCGGCCCGTCCTTGGCTCGCTGCATCGCGTTCGCGGTACGCCTGGTCCAGGCGATTGCTCAGCTCCTCGACTTGGGCGCGGAACTGGGCCACGCGCGCTTGCGCTTGGGCATTGGCTTGGTCCGCCGAGGCTTCCACCTTGCCTGATCGCCAGTGCGCCCAGCCCAAGCCGAGCAGCACGCCCAGCACCAACGCCCCCAGTAAGGCCAGCATGTTCACTCCTTGCTCATTCAGGACACGTCCACAACCGAAGCAGCCGGCAGCTCGATCACGAACTCTGCGGCACGGTAGGCCGCACCCACGGCTTGGTCACGAAGGCGCAAGCTGATGCTGCCACCCTCACGTGCGAGGAAGTCTCGCACTGCATCCATGCCAACGCCACGGCCCGACACCTCCGTAACCCGCTCAGCCGTGGAAAAACCAGGCAAGAAGATCAATTCAGCAGCGTCTTCGTCGCTGAGTACGGTGGAGGGCGACACCAATCCCGCTTCCACCGCACGTTCGCGGATGCGATTCAGCGCCAGACCGCGACCGTCATCGCTGAGATGCAAGGTGTAGTGCCCCTCGCTCAAACCCGCGCGCAGGTTGATCCGACCAGCTGCTGGCTTGCCAGCGGCTTGGCGCTCGGTCGGCGTCTCGATACCGTGGTCAACGGCGTTGCGCAGCAGGTGCGTGAAGAGATTGCGCACCAGTCCACCGAGCTGCGCCTTGAGCGCCAACCCGCCATCCTCCACCACGATCTCTGGCGCGGCCTTACCCAACTCTTTGGCCAGGGAAGGCAAGCCATCGGTGACGCCCGCCAGCACGTCGCTCAAGCTCTCGGTGCCCAAACGGCGCAGCACCTTCTCGGCGGCCAACACCGCGGCATTCAAGGCACTCAAGTCGGTACGGTTGGCAGCATGAAGCTGGCTCACAGCGCTGGCCAAATCCGCCTTGTCGACCATCAGGAACTTCTCCACCGTCCCACGGCGGCCCGGCCCCTTGCGGCCCAAGGTGACGTCGTTGATACGGGCATAGCCATCCAGCGCCTGCGCCACCTCGTCGAGTTGGGCCAATAGCGCGGCCTGCTCCCAGACGGCGGTGTCGTCTTTGCGCAGAACGTCGTAGGCGGCCTCGGCTTCGTGCACGGTGTTGGTCAGGTGCAGCAGACCGTAGGTGCGGGCGTTGCCCTTGATGGTGTGCATGTTGCGGAACAACAGGTTCACGGCCTCCAGATCGCGGCTGGCATGCGATTCGATGATCCGACGGTTTTCGTCGATAAAGCCGTGGGCCGACTCCATGAAGGCCTGGAACTTCTCCTGGCTCACGGCCAGGATCTGACCGATCAACTCCAGCTCACGCTTCTGCCCGGCCGACTCGGCGGCCAAGCGGCGCAACTCGGTCACGTCACGGACGCACACCATCAACTTCTCGACCTGGTCGGCTTCATTGCAGATCGGCGACCAGCTCATCTCGAGCGACTTGGTGCGGCCCTCGTCCAGCTTCAGCTCGGCCTCGGCCACCAGCAGGTGTGAGTTGAAGTCGTAATTCATGCGGTCCTCACCAATGACCGACGAGATGCTGACCTCCACCTGTGAGCGGGCATCAGCGCCCAGCTCGGCACGACCGAACAGAAGATCCATCGCATCGCGACCGGCGACGTTTTGGGTCTCAAAAATCTGTTCCAGATAAGCCGAGTACTCGGGGTGCACCTTGCCACCGGCCGTGACCGTGAGCACACCTTGCGGCATGTTCTGCAGCATGGCCTGGATGTCGTTGGTCTTCTCGCGCAGCGCAGCGGTGCGCGAAGCCACCAGGCCCTCCAAGTTCTCGTTGATGTCCGTCAACTCGTGCACCAAGCGCTTGTTCTCAACAAAGGTGTTGGCAAACGACTGGATCGAAACGTAGAGCATGGCGGCCAAACAGATCGTCAGGCCCGATGCGCCCAAGCTGATGGACTGGATCACGCCCACACCCAGGAGCACGTCGTTCACGCTCGCGATGGCAAAGGCCACCATGCCGAACAGCATCACGCCAGAGCCCGGCTTGCGCAGCAGCACGCCCCGGAAGTACACGTACACCGTGGCCAAGCTCAAGAACAGCAGCAGGATGAAGTAAATGCTGCGCAGCGTTTGGAACAACGGCAGATTGGTGTGCAGAGCCATCGATGCGATACCGATCGCTGGCAGCGCCAAGGCCACGCCCACCACCTTGTTGATGCGCGGGTAGAACTTGTAGTGAAACTGGGCAAACAGGAAGAAGAAGAAGACGCCGTACAAGCCCAGGTAATGCAAGAAGGTGAGCGTGAGCGTGGGCAACACGGCCATCAGGTAATCGGCCGGAATGACCAAGAACCACCAGCCAAAGAAGCTGCCCAGGGAAGCCACGAGGTACAGCGCATAACGGGTCTTCAGGAAGACCTGCGCAAAGAACAGCCCAAAGAAGAAGGCCACCCAGCCGACCGTTGCACGCAGTTCACCGCCGAAGGTGCTCCAAGCCACCAGCGTGCCGTCGTTCGGATCGAACTTGTGGATCTCAAACGGCAACTGGTAGACCCCGGTCATCAACGGCGTGTTGACGCGGATCGCGATGTCGACCGAGCCCTTCGGGATCACGAATCGAACGGGGGCGGCCTGGATCGAGTAATAGCGCTCCACGCTGGCGTTATGGGGGCGGCTGAACACCTCTTTGCCGTTCACATACACCGACATGTGTGCCATGTAGGTGTTCAGCAGCAGCACCACCTCGTGCCCCACCAAATTGGGAGCGAACTCGAAGTGACCGCGGTACCAACCCACCTTGTAGACGGCCTTGTCGTCGTAAGCCTTCTTCCAGGGGCCAGGGGCCTTGATCACTTTCCAAGTGCTGGTGTCGATGCCCGGCAGTGCGTTCTCAGGCTTGTCCTCTCGCGTAAACAACCATGTGCCGCCCAACTTCAACGGTTGATCGAGGGAGTCGACCTTGCGGTTGCACGCGTCGCACCGCGCCGCATCAGGTGCCGCGCTTTGCGCCTGTGCAGCGGGCAACGTCGCCGCCCACAAGGCCAATGTCGCCAAACCCACCCGTACCCAATGCTTGAACCCGATGGCCATGACTTCGCGCTCCTAGAAGGTCACCTGATTGGTGCACCATGCACCTCTGATCACAAACGAAGGTTCCTCTATGCACCAGCAGCGGGCTCAGGGTGTTTTCCCCAACCGGTTGCAAGTGCAGCGGATAAATGCGCACTTCTGCCGATAACTAGCCTCGGTTTCAGGGGCAAAAAGTCGAGCTAGAATGCGAGGCTTCGTTGCTGCCGGTGTAGCTCAGTTGGTAGAGCAGCGCATTCGTAATGCGAAGGTCGGGGGTTCAACTCCTCTCACCGGCACCACAAACTCTTCAAAAGCAAAAAGGGCCTGACGCAAGTCAGGCCCTTTTTGTTTGCTCTGGCGCCCGCCCCACAGGGACGGCACGCGCCGACTAAATCACGTCACCAAAATCCGATTCACGGAACAGGTTCAACGCGTGACGGTGGCGGCGCTCCCGGAAGCTCTTGCGCGCAAACAGCTTGGCTTGGGCGTTTTCGGGCAGGTCAGTGATGGCGATGAGGTTACGGGCCATCAAGGTTTCGATGACGTCTTCCAGAACGCGCACGAAATCGGCATCGAGGCGATTGAACTCGTTGCTTGGCGGCGCGATGGCCGTCAGGAATTGACGCAATTCCGGG
>CAZAIR010000111.1:0-8977 GCA_964485225.1 uncultured Burkholderiaceae bacterium | reverse complement strand
GGCGGGCGGAAGGTGTGCTCGGCCACCATCCAGCGCGGCGGGAAGATCACGAAGTCGACGTTGGCCCAACCGGGGGTGTCGCTGGGCGCGGTGAGCACCGTGAAGATGCTGGGATCGGGATGGTCAAAGCTCACCGTGTTGATGGCCATGAAATGCGCGGTGTCGTACTTGACCGGGTACAGCGTGCCCTGCCAAGCCAGCACGTTGTAGGGGCTGTGCGCCTGGGTGCTGCGCCACAGCTGGCCGTGCTGGCGCTTGAGCAGCTCGTAGGGTTGGTCGGCCTCGGCCCAAGCGGTGGGCGCCAAAAAGTGGCGCGCCGCGGCCAGGCCGTTCGAGCCGATCGGGCCCAGCTCGGGCAGGCGGAAGGCGGCGCCGTGGTTCTCACACACATAGCCGCGCGACGGCCCTTCCACGTCCACGCTGAACACCGTGCCGCGCGGCAGCAAGGCCACCTCGCCCGGCGCCACCTCCAGGCGGCCGAACTCGGTGCGCAGCAGCAGCCGGCCTTGTTGGGGCACCAGCAGCATCTCGCCGTCGGCGTTCACCAGCGCGCGCGCGCCCATCGAGCGGTCGGCCACGTACAGGTGCGCCGCCATGCCCTGGTGGGTGTCGGGGTCGCCGTTCACGGCATAGGTGCGCAGGCCATCAACAAAGTCACCGCTGTGCACCGGCAAGGGCGCCCAGCGCCAAGGCGCGGGCGGCACCACCTCACCCTGCGCCGCGCCGCTGCGCCAGTGCGCGTGCGCCAGCGCGCTGTAGGCGCCGGCACGCACCGAAGGCTGGCGGCGGTACAGCCAGGTGCGCCGGTTGTCGCTGCGCGCCGCGGTGAAGGCCGCGCCCGACACCAGCTCGGCATACAGCCCATAGGGGCAGCGCTGCGGGCTGTTCTGCGCTGCGGGCAAGGCGCCCGGCAGCGCCTCGGTTTCATGGTGATTGCCCAGGCCGGCCAGGTAGCGCAGGGGCGCTGAATCGGGGGTGGAGGTGTCGCTCATGGATCCGCTCAAAAGTGCGAGGCAGTGCTGCACCGCAAGGTGCAGTGCTAAATTCTGCCATTGCAAACGAATTTGCATAGGACGAATTACCAGATGAGCACCGATCGCACCAGCCGGGGCGTCCAAAGCATCGAAGTGGGCAGCACCTTGCTGCAGGCTTTGGTCGACCACGGCCGCGCCCTGCCGCTGAAGGACCTGGCCGCTGCCGCCGGCATGAGCCCCGCCAAAGCCCACGCCTACCTGGTGAGCTTCACGCGCTCCGGCCTCGTCAGCCAAGACGGTGACGGCGGCCCCTACGACCTGGGCCCGCTCGCCGTCTCCTTGGGCCTGATCAGCCTGCAGCGCGCCGACCCGATCCGCCTGGCCAGCGCCGCCCTGGAGCCCCTGGCCCACACCCTGCAAGCGACCACCGCCGTGGCGGTGTGGGGCCAAGCTGGGCCCACGGTGGTGCGGGTGGCCGAAGCACCGCTGCCCGTGTTCGTGAGCCTGCGCCACGGCACGGTGCTGAACCTGGCGCAAACGGCCACCGGCCAGGTGTTTGCCGCTTACCGCAGCGACCCCGAGAGCACGGCGCTGTGGCGCGCCCAAGGCGGCACCGATGCCGCCGCGTGGGCCGCGCATTTGGCGAAGGTGCGCGCCCAAGGGCATGCGCTGAGCGACGCCGGCTTGGTGCCGGGCGTGGCCGCACTGGCGGTGCCGGTGCTGGACGCCCTGGGCGCCTGCCGCCTGGTGCTGCTGGCCCTGGCGCCCAGCGCGCAGTGGCCGGCGGTGCAGCGCTCACGCGTGCTGAGGGGCTTGCAAAAGCAAGCTGCCGCTTTGCAGCGGCAGTTGGGGGTCGGGGTCAGGTCGATTTCAGCGCCGACGTGAGCACGCCAGCGCGCTCATCAGCTGAACTGAGCCGATAAGCGGTCCAACCACTTGGGCTCGTCGGACGGCGAAAACACATGGGGGTAGATGGTGCGCGTCTTGTCTGCCAAATCCAGCCGCCCTCCAAGATGGTTGATGTCCATCTGCACACCGCGCAAATCCACGCACAGCAGCACCGCTGGCGCGCGCACGTGGGCATGCAAGCGCTCCTCACCCACCACCTGGGCGTTCACGCCGCGGCGGTAGAACTGCGCGTGGCGGGGGTGCACCTCGAACACCAAGAGCTCGGCGCCCTTCAATCGATGGGCGTACAGGTGGGCCAAATGGAACAGGCGGGCCAATACCGTCTTGGATGGCGTCGCAGACTCGACAGCCAAGCGACTGAACTCGCACATCGGTCGACCCAAGCGGCGCAGGGCGGCCAATTCGTCAGGGAACGTGGCGTCCGCACTCAGGCCATCGGGACCGTCGATGCGCACCGACAAAGTGCCCACTACCGCGCCGTCTTCGCGGGCTTCCAGCGTGGCCAGGGTGGGGTCGGCCGAGGGTTGCGGCACGATGCGCAAGCCCCGCTCGGCGTAGCGCCGCGCCACGAGCGACTGCACGTGGCGCCAAGCCGCCGCACTGCGCGCGCCACCCACCTGCAACCGGCCCCGGCGGGGCATGGCGGGTTCGGCGGGCGCGTTCAACCATGCAGGCAAACCCCACTGCGATGGCTCTGGCAGCAAACCCCAAGTGCTTTCGGCGTACGCGTTCGACATCCCAACCTCGCAAAAACAAACCCCCCTGAAGAGGGGGGTGTGCGGCAGTCTAGCGAGGCCTTCCTACAAATCGATTGCTGATTGCTCAGGGCTTACGCCTAGGCGAATTTGGCAACACGATTCACAGGAAGATTTGCTGTTCATTTCTTCACAGCGGGGTTACGTCTTGTTTCGTTTCGCAGCAAGTCGACCCATGTTGCCCAGCGACAGACGGTGCATTTCAATCAATTGAAGCAAACCGTTGCGGTGGAAAGCCAACACCTTCTCGTCCGGCAGGGCTGCCAGTTTCTCGGCGTTAACGGCCATGAAGCCGTTCACTTCCAGCTTGGGTCCATCGCCAATCTGGGCTTCGAAGCGCATGTCTTCAAGGATGCCGGCGGCTTCCAATTCCTTGCAGGCCAGCTGGGTGCGCTCGCTCTCTTGCTCGAAGTTTTCGAGGAAGGTCAGCAGCTCCTTGGCGTAGTCGGTCGGCTCGCTCTTTTCGTCGAACAGACGACGGCCTTCGGTCTTCGAGAAGCCCGACCAGGTGTCGTCGATGCACACAGCCAGTTGCGACTCGCCGTTGTTGCCGTCGATGCGAGCCATGCAAAACGGGTAGCGACGCACGTAAGCGGGGGCGTACTCGGCCGTCCACTTGCCGTCTTGGATGAACAGGTTCTCGCCGGGGGTCAAACCCAGCACGGCCAAGGGCGCCAAGGGCGCAGGCTTGCCGTCTTGCGACTCGCCGCCACGCACAAACACGATTGGGAACTCGCGGCAAGCGTCCGCAAACTCCACCACATTCAGGAACACCGAGTTCAGCGTCGCAGCGACGTCCAGGGCGGAGGCATCGGGATTGACCAGCACATCACGGTGCTGGACGCGGTCCAGCGCAACCATGTTGCGGTACATCGGGGGCAGCTTCATGGGGATCTTTCTACGAAGGTAGGGGAAACAAGCCGAAGGTGAGGATCAGGACGGCAGGCGCGAAACCAGCACTTTGTCCACGCGCTTGCCGTCGAGATCGACGACTTCAAAGCGCCAGCCCTCCCACTCCACCGCGTCGGCTGTGCGCGGCAAGCGGCCCAGCAGCAGCATGATCATGCCGGCCAGGGTGTTGTAGCGCCCGCGGTCCTCCTCGGGCAGCTCTTTGAGATCCAAACGGTCTTTCAACTCAGGCACCGGGATCAGGCCGTCGATCAACCAACTGCCATCGTCACGCTCGGTCGCCCAGGCTTCGCCGTCACTGGGTGCGTTGAACTCGCCAGCAATGGCTTCCAGCAAATCGCGCACGGCGATCACACCCTGCACTTCGCCGTACTCGTCCACCACGAACACCAGCGGCGCATCGCTGGCCCGGAAGTGCTCTAGCAACTCCATACCCGACAAGGTTTCGGGCACGAACACCGGGGCTTCCAGGCCTTCGGTCAGGCTCAGTGGCATGTCGCCCAGCGCCCGCTGCAGCAGGCCTTGGGCCGACACCACGCCCACCACGTCGCTCAAATCACCCCGGCACACCGGGTAACGGCTGTAGCCATGCTCGCGCAACACCGCCAGCACCTGCTGGGGCGTCGCATCGGCATCGAGCCAAGCAATCTCGGCCCGCGGGATCATCATCGAGCCCACTTGGCGCTCGTCCAGCCGGAACACATTGCGCACCATCTGGTGCTCTGACTCCTCGATCACACCCGCATCCAACCCTTCTTCGAGGCTGGCAGCAATCTCTTCTTCGGTCACGCTGCGCGCGCCTTTGTTGCCCTGGCCGAGCAAGCGCAAAGTGGCCTCGGTGCACAGGGTGAGCGTGCGCACAAAGGGCCGCGCGATCGCCGACAGCGCATTCATTGGCTTCGACACCAGCCGCGCAATGTGCTCGGGGTAAATCTGCCCCAGGCGCTTGGGCACCAGTTCCCCGAAGACGATGGTCAAAAACGTGATGATCACCACCACCAAGCCGGTGGCCGTGAGGTTGGCGCTGCGTTCGGTGAACAGCGTGAACTGCGACTCCAACCACTCTGACAACGGACCTGAAAACGCCGCCTCGCCGACGATGCCGTTCAGGACCCCGATCGAGGTGATACCGATCTGGATGGTGGACAGGAACTTGGTCGGGTTTTCCTGCAGCGCCAGAGCGGCCTGCGCCCCGGACTCGCCCGACTCGATCATGACCTGCAAGCGCGCCTTGCGGCTGGCCGTGAGGGCCATCTCCGACATTGCAAACCAGCCGTTGAGCAGGATCAGAAAAATTAAAAGCGCAGCGTCCATCAGCGAAATGCCGCAGGAAGTTGGCTGCGGCGAAGGGCGCGCATTGTCTCACCCACAATCCGGGGACGATGGACTGGCTGATTGGGGATATCCAAGGTTGTGGCGGCGCCCTGCGGCGGCTGCTGCAGGCGATCGACTTCTCGCCCTCGCGCGACCGACTGCACTGCTTGGGCGACCTCGTCAACCGCGGCCCCGACTCACTCGGCACACTGCGACTCTTGCGCGACATCGGCGCTCAAGCCGTCCTCGGCAATCACGATCTGCACTTGCTCGCGGTTGCCGCAGGCACCCGTAAGGCACACCGCAAAGACACCCTGAGCCCCATCCTGGCCGCAGCTGATGCGACCGAGCTACTGGACTGGGTGCGCGCCCAGGCCCTGGTGCGCGAGGTGCACGGCTGGTTGCTGGTGCACGCAGGGCTGCTGCCTGCCTGGAGCACGGCTGACGCGCTGCGCCTGGGCAGCGAAGTGAGTGCGCTTTTGCGCAGCCCTGAATGGGCCCATTTTTTGCCACAGATGTATGGCAACGAGCCGGCCGCCTGGGACGACGCCTTGAACGGCCCGCCGCGCTGGCGCTGCCTGATCAACGCCTTCACCCGACTCCGCTTTGTATACGCCGATGGCCGCATGGACTTTGAGACCAAAGAATCGGCCGGCGATGCGCCCGATGGCCTGATGCCCTGGTTTGAAGCCCCGGGCCGCCGAAACCAGGGCAGCCCGATCGCTTTCGGCCACTGGAGCACGCTGGGCTTGGTCAACCGGCCCGACCTGCTGGCGCTGGACACCGGCTGCGTGTGGGGCGGCTGCCTCAGCGCCGCCCGGATCGATGGCGGACGCCGGGAATTGGTGCAAGTGCACTGCGAACAAGCGCAGGTGCCCGGCACAGTGTGACAATGCGCGCCCTTGCGCCGGCCTGACGGGCCCCCGACAGCGGGATCGCCCCGTCACCGGCAACGGCGCAAGCGCAACGCGGAAGCTTGGGGGAGTGGTTTAACCCAGCAGTCTTGAAAACTGCCGGCTCGCAAGGGCCCGTGAGTTCGAATCTCACAGCTTCCGCCACCCTATCGGGCGCCGAACCCCATCACAGGCCCTTTGCAGCGCGCTTGACCGTCACGATCACGGCCGGCAGCTGCACCACTTCCGTGACAGCCTCGCTGACCACTGCCACGGCAGCGGGCACGGCTGCGGTTTGGGCAGCGATGTCGCCACGGGCAGACCACGCAGCGACGCTGGCTGCCGTCAGGCCGGCCATCACCAACAGGCTCAGGGCGCCGCCCAGGTGGTCGAGAACGGGGGTGGTGTTGAAGGTCTTGCGCATGGTGGACTCCGGTGGGGTTGTGAACTTGCGATGCCTGCACTGTGCTCGCCGCGGTCACCCCTCAACAGCGCCATGCGTCGGACGCACGGTGGGCGCGATGGGCTGCACGCGTGGCCACATGAACGGCTTTGCATCGGGGCAGGCCTTGGCGCTCCTACACTTTGTGCAACCGCTTTCATCGCGCGGGCTCACGGCCCCGCAGCCCTGGAACTGAAACGCAACCACCGTATGCCCAAAGCCCTTTCAGCGTCCAAACGCAGCACCCCCGTCACGCTCGGCATGGTGGCCGCCGCCAGTGGCGTGTCGCCCAGTACGGTGTCGCGCATCTTGAACGGCACCGCCATCGTCAGCCCCGAGAAGCGCGCGGCGGTGGACCGCGCGATCGCCGAGCTGGGCTTCGTACCCAACCCAGTGGCACGGGGCTTGGCGGGGGGCCGCACGCTGAGCATCGGCGTGGTCACGCAGTCGATCGACAGCCCGTTCTACGGCGTGGCCTTGCGCGCCATCGAAGAAACGCTGGACGCTGCCGGCTACAGCGCCTTGTTCGTCAGCGGCCATTGGGACGTGGCGGTGGAGAAGCGGTGCATCGACACCTTGCGCAGCCGCCGGGTGGATGGCCTGATCATCTTGAACGGCCGCATGGGCGACGCCGAGCTGAAGGCGTTGGCCAAGCACCTGCCGGTGGTGGTCACGGGGCGCACGCTGAAAACCCCGGGCCTGTTTGCGATGGACTTCAAGAACGTGGAAGCCGCGCGCATGGCCACGCAGCACTTGATCCAACTGGGCCACCGCGACATCGCCCACCTCAGCGGCGACCTGGAACACCCCGACGCCCGCGAGCGCTTGGCCGGCTACCGCGCGGCCTTGGAAGCAGCGGGCTTGCCCTTCCGGCCTGAGCTGGTGGAAACCGGGCTTTACTTTGAAGACGGCGGCCGCGCCGCCACCGAGCGCTTGCTGGCACGGGGCGAGCGCTTCACCGCTTTGTTTGCAGGCAACGACCAAATGGCCTTTGGCGCCGCCGTGGCGCTGCACAAGCGAGGGCTGCGGGTGCCGGCCGATGTATCGCTGGTGGGCTTCGATGATTTGTCGCTGGCGGCGCACATGACGCCACCGCTCACCACCGTGCACCAGGCCAGCATGGAGCTGGGCCTGGCGGCGGCCAGCAGCTTGCTGACGCTGCTGGCCGACGAGAAGCCCAAGCTGAGCTTGCCCGAGCCGCGTTTGGTGGTGCGCGACTCGACCGGGCCTGCGCCGCGGGGCTGAGGCGCGGGACGGGCCGGTGCTCGCGCGCAGACGCGCGCAGACACACGCCGTCACACAGACCCGCACTTACCCTTGATTGACAGGCGCAAGCCCAATCTCCTACAGTCTGAAAGCGCTTTCAAACAAGAGCCCGAACCCCGTCGGGCCACCAAGCGCATGAGACAGGAGACCCATGACGCTGGATGCGACCCGTCGCGCCACCTTGGGGCTGGGCTTGGGCCTGGCCTTGGGGAGTGCGCGCGCCCAACCCAAGCCGCAGCGGCTGTCGGTGGCGGCTTACCCGAAGCTGGATGCCATCGTGCGCGCTGCGCTGCCCGCTTGGAAGGCGCGTCACCCTGGCGTTGAGGTCGAGGTCATCAGCCGCGAGATGAACGACCACCACACGGCCATGATCACGGCGCTGTCCACAGGCAGTCATTTGCCGGACCTGATGTCGCTGGAGGTGGGCTACCTGGGGCGCTTTGCCCAGGGCCGGGGTTTGCAAGATTTGCGGCAGGCACCCATGAATGCCGGCCGACTGAAGGATCGCTTCGTGCCCTACACCTGGGGGCAGGCCATCAACAAGCGTGGCGAGCTGCTGGCGCTGCCGTCTGACATCGGCCCCGGCACCCTGCTCTACCGCCACGACCTGCTGCAACGCGCCGGACTCACTGAAGCCATGCTCACCCGCAGCTGGGACAGTTACTTGGCCGCTGGCCAGCAGATCCGCGCGCGCACCGGCGCCGCCTTATTGGCCCACGCACGGGACATGAAGGACATCCTGATCCGCACCGGCGTGAAGGCCGGCGATGGGCTGTACTTCAGCGCCGACAACCGGGTGCTGGTGAACACGCCACGTTTTGCGCGCGCCTTTGAGTTGTCGCTCCGCGTGCGCCGCGAGAAGTTGGATGCCGGCGTCTACAACTGGTCCAGCGATTGGACCGAGGGCTTCCGCCGCGGCTCGATCGCCACGCAAATGATCGGCGCCTGGCTCACCGGCTTCCTCGCCACGTTCCTGGCCCCCAAAACCCACGGTCTGTGGCGCGCCGCGCAGCTGCCCGAGGGTGCATTCGCGGCCTACGGCGGCAGCTTTTACGCCCTGCCCGCCAAAGCCAACCCGGCCAACCGCGCCTTGGCATGGGACCTGATGCAGCACCTGACGCTGGACCGCCAGCTGCTGCTGAACGCGTTCCAGGCGCACGACATCTTCCCGGCCCTGGTCGACACCTTCGACGACCCGTTCTTTGAGCAACCGCTGCCCTTCTTGGGCGGCCAGCCGGCGCGCAAGATCTGGCGCGAGGCTGCACGGCACATCCAGCCCGTGGCCGTGCACCGGCAAGACGCCTTCGCCGACGAGGTCATCAACACCGAGCTCGACAAGGTGCTGACCCGCGGCAAGGACATCCCCACCGCGCTGGGCGACGCCGAGCGCTTGTTGATCCGCCGGGCCACGCGATGAAGAAGCCTGTCATCTCTGTCGGGGCGGCGCCCTACCTGTTGCTGGCGCCGTTCCTGATCCTGTTTGCGGTGTTCGGCTTGTTCCCGTTGCTGTTCTCG